>JAUNPM010000092.1 GCA_030536675.1 Clostridia bacterium
TCATTTTGAGCCTCTGCCTCCATAAGTCCCAGTGTGTTCAGCTTCATAGTATCCATATCCACATAATAGTTATATGTTGCAAGCTCGTTGCTGTTTCTTATGCCCTTTGTTCCGTCAAGAGAGCTTAACATATCATTAACGATCTCTGAAGCCTTGTTAAGGTCCTCAACATTGTCTGAATAAAGCTTTACCTCCACAGGCTTAGTATTAAGGGTAAATATTCCAAGCTCATCAACCATTACAGTTGCTCCTCCCACACGTGTATCCATTTCACCTTGGAGGTAATCCACCATATCGGAGGTTTTCTTAAATCTGTCACCCTTTTTTATATCTATTTTTACATAAATATCTCCCGTGCTGTCTGTATCTCCCTTTGGAAGTATAGCATAGTCATATCTTGGTATACTAAGTCCCACACCGCTTAAATAATACTCCGTTTCAGGCTGTTCATTAAGTATATCTTCAATATTATCAACTATTTCTCTTGTTCTTTCAACACTGTTTTCATCATTTGCTGAAATGTCAATTGTAATTATGTCGTCATTTGCCGTAGGTACGATCTGCATATCAAGTGTAAGCACGCTTAAGCCCAAAAGAACCATTAAAACAATAGAACCGATTATTGTAGATGCCTTATGCTTAAATGCGTGGCTGAATGCCCAATCATACAGCCTTCTTGAAACAGGTGTTTTATTTCCTGTGCTTTCCTTGGTTTTTCTTAAAAGTATACAGCTTGTCAAAGGAGTTACAAGCATTGATACAGCAAAAGAAGCCACAAGTGATGTTATAATTACAATGGGGAATGAAATTGAAAGCTGTCTGTAAGCTCCCGGCAGTACAAATATTGAACTAAATGCAATTACAGATGAAAGCATTGAAACAAACACAGGCAGTGCAACCGATGCAACTCCCTTTACTGCCGCATCCTTATTGCTCATTCCCATATCGATATTTTTTTGTATTGCGTCACTTACAACAACAGAGTTGTCAACAAGCATACCAAGCACCACTATAAGTGAAGCAAGGGATACAAAATGAATTTCAAGCCCCATAATATGATTAAACAGGAAATTCATAAATATTGACAATGGTATTGCAATTGAAACAACTACCGCATTTCTGAAATTCATACCTATCATTACAACTATTATAACAAGTATAATTGATTCCAGTAGATTTATAACAAAATCATTTATTGACTTTGAAACCTTATCAGGCTGCATAAATATTTTATTTACGCTTATGCCCTCAGGCAGTGATTCATTGTAATCATCTATGACCTTGTTTACTTCATCGCCTAAACTTACAACATTTAAGCCGCTTTCAAAATATACTGCAAGTACTGTTGACCTTTTATCATCAAAAATGTAATAGCCCTCATCATCGGGGACCTCCATTCTCACGTCTGCAATGTCTGAAAGCTTTGTTATAACATAATCATCATTAACAGAAACAGCTATGTTTTTAATATCGTCAAGACTTTCAAACTGTCCTGATGAATTTACATCAATATTATTGCCGTTCACCTTAATTGAGCCTATAGGCAGTGTTGAATTATGATAGCCTATTATCTGTGCAATCTCTGCCAGTGACACATTTGTGTCATTGAGCTTATCTATATTTACTGTTATTTTCACCTCTGAAGGTACATCACCGTGTATATCTACCTTGTTTATGCCGTCAATAAGTCTTAACTTATCTGCAATTTCAGTGCTTCTTTGAGAAAGCTCATCATTTGAAATATTCTCTCCCGTAACCGCAAGCACAAGCCCCGCCACGTCCATTACATCATCATCGACAGTTATTGAGGTCACTCCCGAAGGCAGATCTGACTTAAGTGTTTCCACCTTGTTTCTAAGCTCATCCCAGCGGTCATCGACCTCGTCCTGTGACAGATCCATACTTAAATTTACGGTAGTCACACTGTAATTATTTCCCGCCGTTGTCTGACACTTGTCAAATCCGTCAAGCTCCATACAGGTGTACTCGATTTTGTCTGAAACAAGCTGCTCCATATCCTCTGCCGTAGCTCCGGGATACACTGCCGTAACCGTTGCCACAGGCAAAACGACCTTTGGGAACTTCTGCTTAGGCATTTGTATATATGAATAAATACCTGCCGCAAACAACATTATAACAAGCATTATAATAAGAGATTTTCTTTCAAGGAGTCCCGCAAAGAATTTTTCCTTACCATTCATACTATCAGCCCTCCATTGATACAAGGTCATTTTCTCTCAGATTTTTTACACCCTCCGTAACAACAACAGCTGTGGGATCATCGATCTGGACCTCCACATTGTCGCCTGAAAACTCTCCTAAAATAACCTGCTTTTTATATATTCTGTTTTCCGAATTTACTGCATATACGTAGTCCACACCGTCACTGTTGAATACTGCGTCAATTGGCACATAACAGCCGCTTGCATTGCCTGTTATTATTTTCACATCGACAGTTTCACCTATTGTATAATCTCCCGTTATTCCAATGTCAACAGCATATGTTCTTGTTGATTCATCGGGGTATTGAGCTATTGTATCGATTTTTCCCACAGCCTTGCCGTTTATAAGTGCGGCTCCGCCTATTTTTATATTTTTGTACTCTGTATCTGAAGCCCCAACGGTAACAATAAGCTCCTTGCTTTTTGCAACAACCACAGGATAGCCTGCCGCTATGACTTCCCCTTCCTTATAAGGAAGCTCCATTACATATCCGTCACTGTCTGCCTTTATAACTGCGTCATCTATGCTTTTATCAACAATGTCCCCTGACGTTCCCGCACTCTTAACTGCTGCCTGTGCAGCTTCCACATCTTTTTCTTTTGAGGTATAGAGGTTTTGAAGAGTTTTTTCCGCCTCACTCTTCTGTGCCCTTGAGGCTTCAAGCTCAGCCTTTTTGCTTTCAAGGGTTGCCTTGTTTCCCTCATGAGTTGCTTTTGAGGCTTCAAGCTGTGCAGCACTTGTTTTGTACTGACTTTCAAGAGCCTCCAGGTCCTTGTCGGCATATCCGCCAACGTCATTTATTTCTCTTGCTGCGTCCACCTCGTCCTTTAATGTATCAAGAGCTGTTTGACCTGCTTCAATGTTTTGCACCTCCGCCTCAAGTCCCACCTCAAGAGCCTCAATGCCCTTTTCACCTGCCGCTATTGCTTTTTCAAGTGTAGCGATCTGTGATTTGGCATTTTCTATGTTGGTATCATATGTACTTATTGTTTTCTGTAAAGTAGCTTCAGCCTGTGCCTTTGTATCACGGCTTATTGACGCCTGATATTCCATTGTAGAGGTATCAAGCCTTGCCAGCACATCACCCTTTTTAAACTGCTGACCCTTTTCAACACATATTTCTTCTATTTTACCTGCCGCAAGGAAAGAGTAATTTTTTGTTTCCTTAGCCTTTACAATTCCTAAATAACTGTATCCCGTAGTAACACTTTGCTCCGCCACAGATTGAGTTTTAACAATTTTAGCCGGTGTTTCAACAGTTGCGGCATCTTCCTTGCCGCAGCCTCCCAAACTCATAACAAAGGACAGAGCCAATATAACACAAAATAATCTTTTTTTCATATTCATATGCCTCCCGAAAATTTTCCTTTTTAATTGTATTTTAATCTTTTTTTAATATAAAATCAATGGGCAATACTGAACATATTATATATTAATATACACATTTTAAAAAAATGTATATTAATTTGCAAAAAATATTGATTTACATTATAAAATATAGTAAAATAACTTTAAATATATTTAAGGAGAAAAAATATGGCGTCAAAAACAGACTTAAGGGTATTAAAAAGCAAAGCGGCTATAAGATCGGCGTTTCTTGAGCTTATGACGGAAAAAGGCTATTCAAACATTACCATTACCGATATAGCCAAAAGAGCTGTTATAAACAGAAAAACATTTTATATGCACTATGAATCAAAGGAAAGACTCTATGACGAAATAACGGACGAACTTTTAAAGATCCTTCTCCCCTCTGTAATTCTTGAAGATATGCAGGGCTTAAAAGGCAAGGATCAAAGGAAGATAGTTACATATCTGTTGTTAAAAATAAAAGAACATAAAGAAGTATTTAATATACTTATTAATGATAAGACAAACCCGGGATTTATAGCAAAACTTAAAACCAAAATTATTGATGACCTTATTTCAAAATCTCACATTGACCTTAAAACAAAAGATACTCATTTTACATTTGAACTGCTTTCAGAGGCTTATTTTTCGCTTTTTCGAGTTATTATACAGTGGTGGGTAAACACGGAAAACATTTCCACAGACTACGTAATTGAAATAATACTTGAGTTTTTCTCTAAAAAGCCTCTTGAGCTTTTGGGAATAAATTTTGAAAAATAAATATTTTTTACATAACAAATGAGGCTGTGACACATTAGCTTTTTTACAATAATGTGCTCACAGCCTCATTTATTTACGTTAAGTTAAAAAAAATATTTATAATAACCTTAAACCCTGCCGCAAAACCCACAAAACCTTTCCGCAACCCCTATTAATTATTCTGTGTGCTTGCTTCCTCCTTTTTAGTTCCCACAAGAGTTACCTGTCGTCTTGGCAGATAAGTACTTTTATTTATTTTTACCGTTTCCTTAAGAACTCCGTTTTCATAGACCTCCTTGTAAAGCTCATAAACATAGCCCTTTTTCGCCGTAAGATCTACCTTTGTTGTTCCCTCGGGCAATGTATCGTCCTCCTTTGTCACAGGCTCATCAGGCTCTGTTTCCTCTATCAGCTTGTTATAGAACTTAAGAGTTCTTCCCGCAGGGTGTATTTCCTTGCCGTATATATTTATAACAACATTTGAGTTTGCCAAATATGCCTCAATAAATATAGCGCACCCTGTATCATTTTTGAATTTCAAGTCCTTGTAATCCCCTGCAAGAGTTGCATCAAAGGCATAGTCTGCATAGCCAACCTTCATTGAATGATTAAATCTTTCGGTTATTTTGACCTCTGCGTTTAAAAGCGCCATATAAAGAGCACTTGAAACCTGACACATACCTCCGCCTATACTGTCCTCAATTCTTCCGTTTACAATAGTTCCCGCACTTGCCCAGCCGTTAGCCTCCGTGCAGGGATTAAAACGCTCATTTGTTGAAAACTCTTCATCGGGATAAACTACAACGCCGTTTATTTTTGCACAGCCGTTTCTTAAGTTTTGTATACGGTTATCATCTCCCCCCGTATAGGGACTTGAATATGTACCGATTATGCCTGTAATTCCGCTTACATCAGCGTCCTTATGCTTAGGCTCCGTGGATTCTATGTCAAAGCTGACCTCCTC
Organism: Clostridia bacterium; assembly: GCA_030536675.1. GTDB lineage: Bacteria > Bacillota > Clostridia > Lachnospirales > CAG-274 > Gallispira. The sequence continues at coordinate 5,297 of JAUNPM010000092.1, forward strand.
GCCGAATTGTCTTTTATCTATAAGGTCATAGACCTGATTTAAAAGAGTATCCTTATCTATTGTATATCCCGTTTGGGACGGTGTAACAACAAACTGACCGTTTACTCTTTTAAGACCTGCGTCCTTAGGCTCCACGGTTATTTTGTCGGAAATAGCATTTACAAAGGACTTTACCATTGCCTTATTATAGCTCATTATGCCAAAATCAACGGTTCCCCCCTCAAGAGCCTTAAATTGCCTCCACCAGTCGGGAGATGAAGAGTCCTTTGCAAAGCTCATTGCATTTTTAACGGCACCTTCAATATCAAACTCAAGCTCAAAATCCTGAAAGGTATAATTAAACTCATACTTCCCATCACTGCTTTTAATAGTTATAATATTTCCTTCGGTATTTGTATCAACATTAGAGCTTATGTAATTGTAGGCCTTTTCAAAATTCATTCCCGAAACGTCCTTGCCGTCAATAAGTATACCCTCTAATATAACGTCCTCAACAGGCTCCTTGGGACTGTCAATTTTCCACTGATAATACTTACTCATTACAGGGCGTCTTAAAAAGCAGCCTGCCGCAACCACAACAATAAAAGCAAGCAATGTTTTACTCAATATTCTGTTAAAACGCTTCCTACCGTTTTTTTTAAGCCTTTTTCTGCGCTTTCTGTTTGCCCCGGACATAATATATTACTCCTTTAATAATTGTTCCTAATACGATTTATAATATTATTTCGTAGGTATATAAATGCTGATATCCTCACTGTTAATAAGCATATTTTCCTCAAGCATTTCCATTGTTCTCTCAACGTCCATTTCACCGTCTGTTATAACGCTTCCGTTGACCTCATCTGCAACCGCCTCAACAGTTTCCTTCATTTTTTTCTTATCTATTGAAAAATCCGCCACAAGATATTCATTTACGTCCTCAAGGTTATCAGCATAAGCCAATCTTTCAGCCTTTGAACCTGTTCTGCCTATTTTATATGCCTCGTTTACAATTGACTTAATGTCATAGGTTCCGCCTAAGTCTTCATATGTAACGTCCTTTGAATATGTATTGTATTCAAGGGTAAAAGCTCTTTTAAGCCTTCTTCCCGCATAATCGGTATTTCCCTTTCTTATTGCCTGCTCCTTGTTAAGACCGCCTATATTCACCTCTTCAATATAAACACCGTTGTATATTAAATCGGAATCAAGAGCGTCATATTCAGTGTTTATGGCAGTG
>JAUNPM010000093.1 GCA_030536675.1 Clostridia bacterium
ATCCTTAACAGCCTCATTTGATGTTTCCACAGGATCCATATGGATACTTATGTCACATTTATATTTTTCCTTAATTTTCTCCTCTGTACCGTCTATTATGTCGTGAGCCTCCATTACATTCATTTCGGCGGGAATTTCAGCGTGCAAAGATATTATAAGCCTGCCGGGGCCGTAGTCGTGAATGTGCATATCGTGAATACCCATTATTTTTTTATTTTCCAATACGGCATTTTCAATTTCCTTTACAAATACGGGATCTGGAGCCTGCCCAAGCAAGGGTCTTAATGTTTCACCTGCTGCGTCAATGCCCGCTTTAAACACAAAAAGTCCCACAATTATACCTGCATATCCATCAATATTTATATTAAATATATACCCTATAACAAAGCTCAAAAGAACAGCCCCTGTTGCAGCACAGTCGCCCAAGCTGTCAGCTGCCGCCGCAAGCATTGCGGAGCCGTTTATTTTTTTGCCTAACTTCCTGTTAAAAACTGCCATCCACAATTTTACACAAATTGAAACAACAAGTATAATTACCGTAAAATACGAAAACTCCACAGGCTCCGAATTTAATATTTTTTCAACAGAGCTTTTTAAAAGCTCCGAAGCCGTTGTTATTATAATAATTGCTATAAGAAGTCCCGATAAATATTCATATCTTCCGTGACCGTATGGGTGCTCGTTGTCAGCAGGCTTGTCGGCGAGCTTAAAGCCTGCTATTGTTATTATTGAAGAGCCTGCGTCTGAAAGATTGTTAAAGGCATCTGCAATTATTGAAATCGATGAAGATAAAATTCCGCTTAATATCTTAAGGGCAAAAAGTATAATGTTGCAAACTATGCCAACTCCACCGCTTAAGGCTCCGTATTCCTTTCTTACATCGGGATCTAAAATATCCTCACTGTTTTTTACAAACAATTTTAATAGTATATCAGTCAAATCCATTCCTCATTTCCAATAAATTACTTTTTTATTAATTATACCAGATAAACATAAGGTTAGGAAAGCACAACATAAAAATAAACTTCTCTTCTTTATAACAAAATAATAAAATATTATTGAAAAAAATTGTTTTTTATGTTAATATTTTATTATATACCAAAACAAATTATTCGGGAGGTTTATTATTATGGACATATTGGATAAGTATATTGACCAATTACTTGAAAAGAGTACGCCTCAGGCGCCTATTTGGAACATAGAAAAAATAAAGAGCGGAAAGCCCTCTACTTGGAATTACATAGACGGCTGTATGATAAAAGCTATCCTTGATCTTTATGCAATAAAAGGCGATGAAAAATTTTTGAAATTTGCCGATGATTTTATTGACTACTTTGTTCAAGATGACGGAAGCATTAAATCATATGACCCTCTTGAATATAACATTGACAATGTAAACGCAGGCAAAACATTGTTTGAGCTTTACAAGCTTACAGGCAAAGAAAAGTATAAAAAGGCTATTGAAACAATTTACTCTCAGGTGAAAAATCAGCCCAGAACGGAAGAAGGCAATTTTTGGCACAAAAAAATATATCCCAATCAGGTTTGGCTTGACGGAATGTATATGGGACAGCCTTTTTATATGCAATATGAAGTGGAATATAACAACTGCAAAAACTGCAAAGACAGCTACGATCAGTTTTTAAACGTTTATGATAAGCTGAGAGATCCCAAAACAGGTCTTGATTATTCAAGGAAAGCCTTTTGGTGTGATAAGGTTACGGGACTTTCAAGAAATTTCTGGTTAAGAGCCTTAGGCTGGTATGCTATGGCGCTTATTGACACCATTTCCGTTATGCCCGATACAATGGCAGAAGAAAAATCAAAGCTTTCTTCTATTTATAAGGAGCTTATAGACTCTATGCTTAAATATCAGAGTGACAACGGTATGTGGTATCAGGTAGTAAATTTAGGCGGAATACCTAATAACTATCTTGAAACAAGCGGCAGCTCCATTTTTGCCTATGCCATTATGAAGAGCGTAAGAATGGGTATTCTTGATGAAAGCTACTTTAAATACGGAGAAAAAGCCTTTAACGGTGTTTGTGAAAAATATCTTTCAGAAAAGAACGGGGAGCTTCAGCTTGACGGCATATGCCTTGTTGCTGGCTTAGGCCCCGAAAATAACACAAGACGTGACGGTACTTTCGGTTACTATATGTCAGAGCCTGTTGTTTCAAACGACGCAAAGGGTGTCGGACCTCTTGTTCTTGCTTATATTGAAATTTTATATAAGGAAAAGAATAAATAAAATATTTGAGCTGTGGGCGGCATTTTGCCGTCCTTATTTTAAATTTTCAATTTTAAATACTACAGGAGGTTTTTATGAAAACCCGTTCAATAAACGCTCTCAAATGGATATACAAATACACAGGCAGACAGCTTTGGTGGGTAGTTTTTTTATCTGTTATTACGGGAGCAATTTCACTGGGATTTATATGGCTTGCCCTTGTTTCAAGTGAGATACTTGACATAGCCACAGGCGCACGTGACGGCAATTTAATATTTTCCATTTTTAAAATCATTCTTATAATAATACTTCAGGGCGCTTTGAATGTTATATACTGCAATATTTTAATACGTGCAATGGGTAAAATAGACATTAAAATAAAGCAGGGTATATTTAACAGCCTTTTGAACAAAAAATGGACTAAAATAAACGAATATCATTCGGGAGAGCTTTTAAACCGTTTTACATCAGACGTAGATATAATAATTGAAGGTATTGTAAACATTGTGCCAAGCGGTATTGCTTTAAGCACAAGGCTTATTGCAGGACTTGCAGTCCTTTTTAAAATTGAGCCTAAACTTGCTGTTATAGTTATACTTTTAGGAATTTTTGTCAGCTTTGCCGCCAAAATTTATAGCAAGCATTTTAAATATCTTCACAAAGAGCTTCAAAATGCCAACGGCTTTGTCCGTTCCTTTATACAGGAGTGTATTGAAAACATTGTTGTTATAAAATCCTATGCAAACAACGACATTGTTTCCTCTCGCCTTAGGGAAAAGCAGTTAAAAGCTCTTAAATTAATGTATAAAAAGCAAACCGTAAGCAATATTGCAGACACGGGAGTGTATATTCTTTTTACGGGAGGCTACTATGCCGCCCTTGTATGGGGAGCATTCAGAATAAGTGCGGGCACAATTACATTCGGTACTCTAACGGCATTTCTGCAAATTATTGAACAAATAAAGGCGCCTATGCGAAACATAAGCGGACTTGTTCCCGCTTTTTATTCAATGATAGCATCTGCCGAAAGACTTATAGAGCTTGAAAATATTGAAAATGAAGAGCTTTCCGACTTGGAAATTTCCCCGTCTGAAATTTATGAAAATATTTCATCTCTTAATTTTGAAAATGTAACATTTGCATACAAAAAAGAAAACATAATAGAAAATGCTTCCGCTCAAATCAATAAGGGTGAAACCGTTGCCGTTGCAGGACCCTCCGGCATAGGAAAGTCCACAATGATGAAACTGATACTTGCTCTTATAGAGCCACAAGAGGGAAAGGTTTTCTTTAAACTTAAGGACGGCACATCTTTAAAAGCAGATGCATCCTTAAGAAAGCTTTTTGCTTATGTACCTCAAGGGAATATGATACTTTCCGGCACAATAAGAGAAAATATATCCTTTTGCAATCCAAATGCTTCCGACGGAGAAATAGAAAACGCCGCTAAACTTGCAATGATATATGATTTTATAAAAACGCTTCCCGACAAATTTGAAACCGTTATAGGCGAAAGAGGACTGGGCTTAAGCGAAGGTCAAATACAGCGTATTGCACTTGCAAGAGCCTTCTTAAGCGATGCCCCTATTCTTCTTCTTGATGAATCCACCTCTGCCCTTGACGAAGCAAATGAAAAGGGACTCATTGAAAACATAAGATCTCTTAAAACAAAGACCTGTATAATTATTTCTCACAGACAAAAAACAATTAAAATGTGCGATAGAATTATAGAATTTAAAAATAAAAAATTTACAGAAATATGCTAATTCATATACAGATATGGGTAAATCCGATAAATAAAAATATCCTTTGTCTATCGTTGTGGTTGACAAAGGATATTTTTATTTAATACTGTTTATACTTTTTAATTTATCGCTTAAAATTAATTTTCAAGTCTTGCCTCAAGCTCTGCCTTCTGCTCCTCATATCCCGGCTTTCCCAGAAGAGCGAACATATTCTTTTTATAAGCCTCAACTCCGGGCTGATCAAAAGGATTTACTCCAAGCATATATCCGCTTATTGCAAGAGCCTTTTCAAAGAAATAAACCAGCTGACCAAAATGATATGCGTCAGCTTTTTCAATTTCTATAACCATAGTAGGCACACCGCCGTCAACGTGAGCAAGGAAAGTACCGCCGTAAGCCTTTGAATTTACAAACTGAATACTCTTGTCTGCAAGGAAATTAAGTCCGTCAAGATTTTCTTCATCAGCCTCAATAACAATATCCTTTTTAGCCTTATCCACCCATAAAACTGTTTCAAAAAGATTTCTGCTTCCGTCCTGTATAAACTGACCGATTGAATGTAAGTCAGTAGAAAAGTTTGCGCTTACAGGGAAAATACCCTTCTGGTCTTTGCCCTCTGATTCGGCATAAAGCTGCTTGTACCACTCGCCGAACATAGTAAGAGAAGGCTCATAGTTAGCAAGAATTTCAATGCCCTTGCCCTTTCTGTATAAAATATTTCTGAGTGCAGCATATTTTAAGCAATCGTTATTTGCAAGGTCATCATTTTTATACTGATTTGCAGCGTCCTGAGCACCCTTCATAACTTCATCAACATCAATTCCTGCCGCAGCCATTAATAAAATACCTACAGGTGTAAGCACAGAAAATCTTCCGCCTATATCATCTGTAATAACAAATGTTTCGTATCCCTCTTTGTCAGCAAGTGACTTTAAAGCTCCTCTAGCCTTGTCTGTAGTTGCAAAAATTCTCTCCTTTGCACCCTCCTTGCCATACTTATCCTCGATCATTTTCTTAAAAATTCTAAAGGCAATAGCAGGCTCCGTAGTTGTGCCTGATTTTGAAATGACATTTATTGAAAAATCTCTGTCACCTATCATTTCAATAATATCACTTAAGTAATCTGAGCTTATACTGTTTCCCACAAAGTAAACATCAGGGAATCCTGGATGCTTTTTATTGTTGTAATTACTGCCCTTAATAAAGTCCAAAGCAGCTCTTCCGCCTAAATATGAACCGCCTATACCTATGACAACGAGGACCTGACTGTTTGACTGTATCTTCTTTGCAGCAGCCTTCATTCTTTCAAATTCTTCCTTATCATATTCAAAAGGTAAATTGACCCAGCCTATAAAGTCATTTCCCGCACCCTTGCCTGAATAAAGAAGCTCACTGGCAGTTTTGACCATAGGCTCGATTTTTGAAAGCTCGTCATCTCTTACAAATTTTTTAATTCCGTTTAATTTTAATGTAATGCCCATTTTATGTATACCTCCGTATATTTTTTATAATTAAATTATATCACAACTTTCATATATTTTCCATAGTTTTTTTTGTAATTTTACCATTTTTTTGGTAAAATTTTCTATATATATAATAAAAATTTTACATATTTCTTTGCGTCCCAATTTTCCCCCAAAACAAAAACACCCTTACGCCAAAGCATAAAGATGTTTTTGCCAATCACTTAACATTTTTAAATTTTAACTTGATATATCCGCCAAGTACAAAACCGGCACCAATAATAATTGCGTAAAAAACCGCTCTTTCTATGTTTGCAAATTTCAGAAACTTAAATACAACCCCAATTAAAATTTCTGTGAATAATACTGCAAGAGTTTTATATTTATATTTAACATATTCTCTTTCCGAAAGTCGTTTATTATCATTTTCCACCGGAGCAAGGACTCCCAGAATACAAACCGCCGCAATTAAAGCAGCTATTACATACAGTTCGGCAATATTAATTTCATTTGCCACACAATAAACCAATGATAAAGAATTTGAAATTACAAAACATCTGATTCTTGTGTCAGCGTGATAACCGCCTATAAACTTTCTCAAAAATATAAAAGCAGTTAAAAATACTATGCCGTTTAGCAAGCAATTAAATATACAAAATATTATTATCTGTAACACAACAAAAGAAGCATATGAAAACAGCTGATAAATTCCGTATATGATCAGTTCTTTGTTATCTTCCGTTATTATTGAATTTTTTATTCCGCATTCGACCCATTTGTTAATCAAGTTTTCCATTTTAATTAAGCCTTCTTAAATTTTTCGCTGCCTTCAGGCAATCTTGGCTGATAAGCAACCAAAGTACAAGCTGAATTCACATCCCAGATAAGAACTGCAAGAGCTGCTGAAAAAGCAGTTTTTGACATCATCATTACTGTTTTTTTAATTCTCTCCTTCATTGTTTTTGTCCTCCTTATATATTTTTGCGTACGATGTTAATGGCAAGATTTAAACCGTTTCCACCGAACAAATAACATTATATCATA
>JAUNPM010000094.1 GCA_030536675.1 Clostridia bacterium
ACAACGATTACGACAATATTAACAATATTAAAACAATAAATGACAATGCAGGCATAAAGCCCGTTAAGGTCGACCGTGAGATAATAGAACTTATAACGGCGGGAAAGGATGCTTACGAAAAAACAAACGGCACAGTAAACATAGCTCTTGGATCCGTGCTTAAAATTTGGCACAATTACAGAGAAAATGCACTTAATAACGGTGTTTACGCTGTCCCCTCAACAGAAGAGCTTTCAGAAGCAAATAAACATACGGATATTAACTCCGTTATTGTCGATGAAGAAAATTCAACGGTATATATTTCCGATAAATATACATCAATTGATGTCGGAGCAATAGCAAAGGGCTATTCAGCCGATTATGCTGCGGATTTTTTAAGAAACAACGGCATAGATTCCGCTCTTATTAATTTGGGAGGCAATGTAATAGGTATAAACGGAAAGAATAAGGCTGATTGGACAATAGGTGTTACATCACCCGATTCACCCGATGAATATACAGACAAAATAATTATAGAAAACGAATCTGCTGTATCAAGCGGGAATTACCAACGCTACTATGAATATAACGGAACAAGATACCACCACATTATTGACGGAAAAACACTTTTCCCTGCACAAAACAACAAGGGTATTACAGTAATTTCTTCAAGCTCTCTGGAGGGCGATATATTTTCAACGGCACTTTTCATTCTCCCCTATGATGAGGGTAAAAAACTTGCCGAAGAGAATAATATAAACGCTCTTTGGATCAGCACAGACGGAAATACTTACAAAACAGCAGGATTTACGGATCACGAGAAAAACAATTAAAAAACTAATTTTTAAACAAAAAAATAACGGGCCCACCAAACCCGTTATTTTTGTATACAAGAGGTCAAAGCTCATTTTGCTTAACCGCACAAAGCACCAATGCGGCACAACATATAAATAAAAGCACAGAGGAAGGAGTTTTATTTACAAAGTATAAATGTTGTAAAAGTAAAAAGGGGTATTTTTAAAATTTAAATATAAATTTAAAAATCGATCACGATCCGAACAACGCACATACGGATCGTAAAAAGGGTTAAAAAAGCAAAATGAGGCGTCGAAGCCATAGCTTCAACGCCCTTGTATGAGTATAGTATACTCAATTTATTAACATTTGTCAATACATATTTTAAAATTTTTTAAAATTATGCCATTTTATTTACAAGCTTAGTAAGTCTTGACTTCTTTCTTGAAGCATTGTTCTTGTGAAGAATACCCTTAGTGCAAGCCATATCGATAGCTTTAACAGCATTTCTCAATGCTTCTGCTGCTGCAGCCTTATCTCCTGCATTAACAGCAGTGATAACCTTCTTCATAGCAGTCTTAGTTGCTGAAGCAACCATCTTATTTCTTAAAGTTTTCTTGTTTATAACTAAAATTCTCTTTTTAGCAGACTTAATATTTGCCATTGAAATTTCCTCCTGAAAAAATACAATACTATATACGTTTCACAATTTATTTTATCAAATGCAATTTGAACTTAGAGGGGTTTAAAAAATGCAGAACGACTGCATCAACAAATCACACTAAATTATTATATCTTATTTTATATGACTTGTCAATGAATATTTTTACTTTTTTTATTAAAACTATTACTGATATAAATATATAAAAAGGAGATGAGCAAATGAAGTTCTCACCCTATACCGATCTGGCGCTTGAAACAGCGGAAAACATATGCAGATCCGCCTCTGCTGAAGGGGTCAGTATGAAAACGGAAAAGCCAAACCTCAAAAACACAACAATAACCTCCGTAAACATAACAAGCCAAAAAGGCGCCGAAACAATGGGAAAGCCCTGCGGAACCTATATTACGCTTGAAAGCAGCTATATAAAAGAAAATGACATTGAAGCCCACGAAGAACTTATTTCCATATTGAGTAAATACATTAAATCTCTCTGCCCTAAAAACACAAAAACAACTCTTGTAATAGGTCTGGGAAATTATCAGGTAACTCCCGATGCCTTGGGTCCCAAGGTAGTTGACAAGGTACTTGTAACAAGGCATATTAAAGAGTCTGTTCCTCAGGATATAAATAACTCCGTTTCCTCCGTTGCCGCTCTTGCCCCCGGTGTAATGGGTATGACAGGCATTGAAACCGTAGAGGTCGTAAAGGGAGTTACCGATCACGTAAAGCCCGACCTTGTAATAGCCGTTGACGCACTTGCCGCCAGAAAGGTTTCAAGGGTAAATTCCACAATTCAGCTTTCGGACACGGGAGTAGCTCCCGGAGCAGGTGTTGGGAACAAACGCAAAACCATAGATAAAGAAACTCTGGGTGTTCCCGTTATTGCCATAGGCGTTCCTACAGTTGTAGATGCCGCCACAATGGCAAATGATACAATAGAGCGGGTCATTGAAGCCCTTTTAAGTGAAAGCAAAAAGGGCAGCAGCTTTTATAATATGCTTAAAGACACGGCAGAAGAAGAAAAATACAGCCTTATAAGAGAAGTTCTCGATCCCTATGCGGAGAATATGTTTGTAACTCCCAAAGAAGTTGACGCAGTTATGGAAAACCTTGTAAACATAATTTCAAACAGCATAAATATAGCCCTTCATCCGGGAATAGAACCCAATGATATAAACCGCTATAAATTTTGATATTCCCCCTAATAAAAACGACTTTGCCCCATTCTTTAAAGGCAAAGTCATTTTATATTATCAGGCATTTATTTTCTTATTCTCATTTTTAAGCTCTCTCAGCACAGGTATCTGCAAAACCACAGCAAGACAAAATGTCAATATGTCAGAGAACATTTGACACATTTCTATTCCAAGCAATCCCATAAACATAGGCAAAATGATTACTAGGGGAATAAATATCAATCCCTGCCTTGACACAGCTAAAATTGTGGCTCTTACAGGCTTTCTTATTGTCTGCAAAAGCATATTTGAAAGAACAATAAAGCTGTTTAAGGGAAATACAATGCACTGGTATCTTAAAGTTGCCGCAGCTATTTCCCCCACCTCTTCACCGTTTCCGAAAGAATTTACAATTTCAGGAGCAAAAATAACTCCAATCACAGATACAAATATCAAAAACACAAAGGCAAATTTAACACAAAACCAAAAAGCCTTTAAAACTCTTTTAGTAAGCCCTGCACCATAGTTAAAACCACATACGGGCTGAAATCCCTGTCCGAAGCCAATTATTGCAGAGTTTGCAAACATAGCAATTTTTGACACTACTGCCATAGCGGCAATAGCAACCTCTCCATAGGGCTTTGCAGCAAAGTTAAGACAAATTGTTGCAACGCTTGCTATTCCCTGTCTGCAAAGGGAGGGAGAACCTCCCGCAATTATTTCTCTGTAAAAATAAAATGAGGGCTTAAAATTTCTTATTCTTATTTTAATGGCACTGCTTCTGAATATTCCTCCTATCAAAAGAAGGAAACTTATAAACTGGCTTACTATGGTTGCCACAGCCGCACCCGTAACACCCATATTAAATTTAAATATAAGTATAGGGTCAAGAACAATATTAATTACCGCACCTGTTGTAATACCTACCATTGCAAAAAATGCAGAACCCTGAAATCTAAGCTGATTGTTTAGAACAAGAGAAGCCACCATATAGGGAGAGCCGATCAATATATACTTCATATACTCCATTGCCTTTGGCAGTATAAGCTCCGTAGAGCCTAATGCCCAAGCTAAAGGCTCCAGAAAAACAAGTCCCAATATCATAAGCACAAAGCCCAATATAAGGGCACTGAAAAAGCCAATGCTAGCCATATTTTCAGCTAATTCGTTTTCCTTGCTCCCCAATTTTCTTGATATGTAATTACTGCACCCGTGTCCAAAGAAAAAGCCTATAGCCTGTATTATAGCCATAAGAGGAAAAACTACACCCACAGCACCGGTTGCTATAACACTGTCACTGCTTCTTCCCAGGAAAAAGGTATCAGCCATATTATAAAAAGACGAAACAAGCATACTTATTATTGTTGGCACAGCTAACTTACACACAAGCTTTTCAACAGGCGTTTCAGTCATCCATTTAAGTTTTTCATCATTTGTCATTTGCTTACTCATTGACCTTCACTCCTCCGACTTAAAAATTTCAAAAGCGGTGCAATATGCACCGCCCTGCGTGTCGATAAAGTCGACACGCTTGCAAGAAATGCTTGCATTTCTTGCAGTATGCTAAGGTGGGGACCAGCCGTGTAGTTTGCGTTCTTGCTATGCAAGTACACAAACTAGTCCCCGTCCTCGGTCGGGCAAAGCTCGACCTGCGGATTTAAGTCTGCGACACTTTTTAAATTACGGTGTCGAAAGAAATTCAATTTTTCTTAAAAAGTTTAGTTTATTGACAGTCTGAGCGGTGCAATATGCACCGCCCTGACCTTCAATAAATTTAATAATTAAAAATATTAATTTCAATTCCGCCGATTATTCAATATCCATAACAATAGGCAGTATCATAGGGCTTCTCTTTGTCTTTTGCCACAAATAATCTCTCAAAGTATCCTTAATAAGAGTCTTTATATATGCCCATTCATTTATATTCTTTCTTTCACACTTGTCAAGAGCGTCATTTACAACTGTTCTTGCCTCATCCATAAGCTCTTCACTTTCTCTTACATACACAAAGCCTCTTGATATTATATCTGGGCCGCTTAATATTTCACCGGTATATTTATCCATAGCCACAACAACTATCATAAGTCCGTCCTGTGAAAGATGTCGTCTGTCTCTTAAAACAATATTTCCAACATCACCCACGCCAAGTCCGTCAACAAATATCTGTCCGCTGGGCACTGCATTTACAGTGTGCTTTGCACTGTTTTTTGTCAGCTCAAGCATATCACCATTTGCCATTATAAATACATCGTTTTTATCCATACCAAGCTCACAGGCAAGATTTTTATGACAGCAAAGCATTTTATACTCACCGTGTACGGGGACAAAAAACTTAGGTTTAACAAGAGCGTGCATAATTTTTATCTCTTCCTGCCTTGCGTGCCCCGAAACGTGCACGTCCATAAGTCCGTCATATATAACATCAGCGCCCTTTTTAATAAGCTCATTTATAACCTTATAAACGCTCTTTTCATTTCCCGGTATAGGCGAAGATGATATAATGATTTTATCCGTAGGCTTTACTTCAATTTGCTTGTGCTCACCCAAGGCTATCCTTGAAAGAGCGGCCATAGTTTCGCCCTGTGAACCTGTTGTTATTATAACAAGCTCACCGTCTGAATAATTTTTTATTTCCTGAATATCTATAAGAGTTGTCTTAGGTATATCAAGATACCCAAGCTCACCGGCAGTCTTTACGACATTTACCATACTTCTTCCTATTACAGCCACTTTTCTCTTGTGAGAAACAGCTGAATTTACTATCTGCTGTATCCTGTCAATATTTGAAGAAAAAGTAGCAACCATAATTCTCTGATCTTTATCCTTACTGTCATCAAATATTTTATCTATTATACCGCCCACGGAACGTTCGCTCATTGTGTAACCTTGTCTTTCAACATTAGTACTTTCACACATAAGAAGAAGCACACCTTTTTTACCAAGCTCCGCAAATCTCTGCAAGTCTATCATTTCGCCCTGAATGGGAGTAAAATCAATTTTAAAATCTCCTGTATGCACAACCACACCTACGGGAGTTGTTATGGCAAGAGCAACACTGTCCGCTATGGAATGAGTAGACCTTATAAACTCAACCTTAAAATTATTACCCAGCTTTATGGTTTCACCTGCATTAACATTATGCCTTTCAACGCTGTTTAAAATATTATGTTCCTTAAGCTTAGTTTCAACAAGTCCTATTGTAAGTTTAGTTCCGTAAATAGGAACGTTTAGTTCCTTAAGAAAATAAGGAAGAGAACCGATGTGATCCTCGTGACCGTGTGTAATAACCACGCCAAGCACCTTTTCCTTATTCTTAACAAGATAAGAAAAATCAGGAATTACCAAATCTATGCCAAGCATATCATCTTCAGGGAAAGCAACACCACAGTCTACAATTATAATTTCGTCCTCATATTCAAAAGCTGTAATATTCTTTCCTATCTCATGAAGTCCGCCCAAAGGAATGACCTTAAGCTTAGAGCTGTTTTTCCCTCCGCTCTTTCTTCCGGAGCTTCCCCTTTCCGCAGGCTTTCTTTGCGGCTGCTTTTTTTCAGCAGTAATTGTTTCCGAAACCTCCGAAGACTGCCTCACATTATTTCTGAATTTTCTGGTATACAAAAATTCCACCTCCATAATTTATTTATATTATTATATATAATCTCATTTTTTCGCACAACAATAACAAGACCAAAATTGTGGTCTTGTCAGACTGTCAATAAACCTATTATTATAAAAAATTCGAATAATTATGAAATACAACTTGCAATTAGCGTCGCAGACTTTAATCCGCAGGCGGAAATCGCATT
>JAUNPM010000095.1 GCA_030536675.1 Clostridia bacterium
CTCTCATTACAATGCTTGACTCTTTAATATTAAGGCTTAAAAGCCAATTTCTGCAAAACTGCTTCCAGTAATTGAACCATTCAAGCTCACTGCCGGGCTTGCAGAAAAATTCAAGCTCCATTTGCTCAAATTCTCTTGTTCTGAATATAAAGTTACCCGGTGTAATTTCATTTCTGAAAGACTTTCCTATCTGTCCTATACCGAAAGGAACCTTCTTTCTTGATGTTCTCTGCACATTTTTAAAGTTTACAAATATACCCTGTGCAGTTTCAGGACGCATATAAACAATATTCTTAGGATCATCGGTAACGCCTGCATGGGTCTTGAACATAAGGTTAAATTGTCTTATTTCCGTAAAATTATGGGCGCCGCAGCTTGGGCAGGGAATATTTTTTTCTTCAATATAGGCAGTCATCTGTTCATTTGTCCAGCCATCAGCACTTTCTTCAATGCCGTTAGCCTTGTTGTAATCCTCTATAATATTGTCTGCTCTAAATCTTTCCTTACACTCCTTACAATCCATAAGGGGATCGTTAAAGCCGCCTACGTGGCCTGATGCCACCCATACCTCGGGATTCATAAGTATTGCACAGTCAACGCCTACATTATAAGGACTTTCCTGAACAAATTTTTTCCACCACGCTTTTTTTACATTGTTTTTAAGCTCAACACCTAAAGGACCGTAATCCCATGAATTAGCCAAGCCTCCGTAAATTTCAGAACCGGGATATACAAATCCTCTTGCCTTAGCCAGTGCAACAACCTTTTCCATAGTCTTTTCCATTTAAACTTTACCTCCTAATTTCAGATAAAAGACCTTATCTGTCAATTATATTATTATCAGCCGGAATTATAGCCCAGCATATTATATATACCCAAAGCAAACCGCTTATTGAACCAATAGCCAATATTGCCCATATAAGTCTTATAACTGTTTTATCAATACCCAAATAATTTCCTATTCCCGCACATACTCCCCCGATCATTTTGTCGGCAGTATCTCTGTATAATTTTTTATCCATTGCAATACCTCCTACTTATTATAGTTCAGTCCAAAAAACCTGTTCCTTGCAAAGCTGTAATTTTTATCACCGCATATTATAATATGATCCAGCAGCTTTATTCCCAACAGCTCCAGTCCTCTGTTTATATCCCCCGTTATTTTATAGTCATTTTCAGAAGGCTCACAAAATCCGGACGGGTGGTTATGTCCTATTATAGCAAAACTTGCCTTATTAAGTAAAGCCTTTTTTAATATATTGTCATAACAAAGTGCCACCTCAACTGCATTTCCGTCATTTATTCTGTCAATTGCTATTATCTTTTTTCCTATGTCAAGAGAAACCAAATAAAAGGATTCAAAGGGCTGTGCCTTTAAAAGACCCGAAAACAAATTGACCGCTGTTGAAAAGCAATCCACAATTTGCCCTTTTTTATAAAAGCTTTTAGTATATCTTCTCATTACGTGAGGGAACATTGAAATGTAGACTGCAATATTCTCCGTGACCTTTGCCTCCTCCATAAGCTGCTTAGGCTCCGTATTCAGCACATTATGTAATGAACCATACATATTAATAAGCCTTTTTGCAATAGGCTTTGTGTCTTTCATAGGGTATGCATAAAAAAGTATTAATTCCAAAACCTCATAATCCTGAAAGCTGTCCAGATTGCCTTCATTTAAAAATCTTTCTTTAACTCTTTGTCTGTGCCCCTTGTTAGGATTTTCATTGCTGCCCATATTAAACCTCTTCAATATTTACCGTATATTCCTTAAATCTGTCCCCATATATAATATTAAGCAGTCTGTCTGCCCTTTCCATAGCCTTTATTATAAGCTCGTCGCTTATTATTTTTGATTTAAGAGCTGTGCCTATTTCTTCCAGATCCACAACCTTTACAAAGCCGTTTTCATAAACAATAACGTCAATTAACAGATCCTTAAAAACATAGGTTTTTCCGTTGTCTGAAATATCCGTATCTATAATATCACAATACCAATATACAATGTTATCGTTTTCATCTAAAAACTTACTTATTTTAAAGCCTTCTTTAATAAAATAGCAGGATACTCCGTGAGTAAAATCGTGACGTGGATTGAGCACATTCCATTTTGTGACTGCTTTTTCATTATCAATACTTATTATTTCGTCGTCCTTTAAATATATGATCTCATCGGGTATGAATCTTCTTCTGTATAGCTTTATATCTCCTGTGCTCTCCACTTAATTACCTCCCTTACCTGCTATCATTTTTCTTATATCTCCATACACAAATCTTATTTGACTGCCCTTTGCTCCTTTTGAGATTATTTCAATAAGCCCCGCACACTCAAGCTTTCTAAGCCCGTTTAATATTACAGAGCGGGTTATTCCCGTTTCCTCCGAAATATTTCTTATTATGACAATACAATTGTCACCGTCAGTTCTTTCAATGACGGCAATTACGCCCTCAAGCTCCTTTGCCGTCAGCCCCTCAATGGCAGCCTGTGCCACTTTTTTATAAAGGCAGGCTATTTTTTCATATTTCAGCTTTTCTTTTATTATTCTTACGGCAAATACAAGATATGCATAATTTGCTTTAAGTACATTATATCTTGTGCACAACACCATATTTTCAATTTTTATCCTGCATTTATGCATTTGTTCACCGTAAACCACACTTTCGTTGTAAAGTGCGGTTATTTTAGTGTTTATTTCATTTTCAACAATGGCAAAAAGCTCCTTTGAAGAGCTCTTTGCCATTGCTTCAGTCAATTTTTTGACCCTTTCGGTGTATTCCATTATTGATTTGCCTCTTCTTTTTCTTCTTCCGGTGAATAATTACATTCGGGATTGCTGCAGCTTATTCTTATCTTTTTAGTTCCCTTTTCCACCAAAGCTGAACCGCATTTAGGACATTTTTCACCTGTAGGCTTATTCCAAAGCATAAGAGAACATTCGGGATTGTTTTCACAGCCGTAGTATTTTCTTCCCTTCTTGGTCTTTTTAATAAGGACCTTGCCTCCGCAAACGGGACAGTTCACTCCCGCCTCTTCAAACAAAGGCTTTGTATTTCTACATTCGGGGAATCCGGGGCAGGCAAGGAATTTACCGTATCTTCCGTATTTTATGACCATATTCCTTCCACATTCCTCACATATTACATCGGTTACAACGTCTGGAATTTCCACATTTTCAACCTTGCTTTCCGCTTCGTCAAGAAGATTCTTAAACACGGGATAGAAGTTCCTTAAGACCTCTTTCCACTCCATTTTGCCTGATTCCACCTGATCCAGTGAAGCCTCCATTTCTGCCGTAAATTCCTTATTTATGACATCTCCGAAATTGTTTTTGATTATTTCATTTACTATTTCACCAAGCTCTGTGGCATAAAAGACCTTGTTTTCCTTTGTCACATAATTTCTCTGCTGTATGGTAGTTATAGTAGGTGCATAAGTTGAAGGTCTGCCCACGCCTATTTCTTCAAGTGTTTTAATAAGCATTGATTCCGAATATCTTGCGGGAGGCTGTGTAAAGTGCTGATTAGGCTTTATACTCTCTGTTTTAAGCTTATCTCCCGCCTCGATCTCAGGCATTGCACCCTCATCAGCCTTTTCTTCATTTTTCTTATACACAGACAAATATCCGTCAAACTTAAGTGAAGAGCCTGAAGCTCTGAAAATATATTCTCCTGTTTTAATATCGGAGCTTAATGTTATATATTCCGCAGAGGGCATCTGACTTGCAACAAATCTTTCCCATATAAGCTTATACAGCTTATACTGCTCCTTTGTCAAGCTGTCCTTTATTGATTCGGGAGTTCTCAGTGAAGATGTAGGTCTTATAGCCTCGTGAGCGTCCTGTGCCCTTGAATCGGTTTTATACTGCCGTCTTTCCTTAACATAATTTTCACCGAAGTTTTCAAGTATATAGCCCTTTACCTCTTCATATGCCTCATCAGCCACTCTTACAGAGTCCGTTCTGATATATGACACAAGACCAACAGTGCCCTCGCCCTTAATGTCAACTCCTTCATAAAGCTGCTGTGCTATCCTCATTGTTTTTTGTGATGCATAGTTAAGTATATTTGAAGATGCCTGCTGCATTGTACTTGTTGTAAAGGGAGCGGGAGGATTTTTGCTTCTGGTTCCTCTTTTAACGCTTTTCACCTCAAAGCCGTATTTTTCCGCTGCTGAAGTGACCTTTAAGGCCTCCTCCTCATTGTTAAGCTCTTTTTTACCCTTTTCAGCCTTAAGCTCAGCCTCAACAGTCCAATATTCCTTAGGGATAAAGTTTTCTATTTCTTCATCTCTTTCACATATAAGCCTTAATGCTACAGACTGCACTCTTCCCGCACTTAACCCCTTTTTGACCTTTTTCCACAAAAGGGGACTTATTTTATATCCCACTATTCTGTCAAGTGCTCTTCTTGCCTGCTGTGCGTCAACAAGGTTCATATCTATTTCTCTTGCTTCCTTTATTGACTTTTTAACTGCATTTTTAGTAATTTCATTAAACGTGATCCTGTAGGTTTTGGCAGGATCCAGCTTAAGTGCAAAAAGCAAATGCCAGCTTATTGCCTCTCCCTCACGGTCAGGGTCAGTTGCCAGATAGACCTTATCGGCAGTTTTCACTTCTTTTCTCAATTTTGCAAGAAGCTCACCCTTTCCCCTTATTGTTATATATTTAGGTTCAAAATCATTTTCAATATTTATTCCAAGCTCACTTTTGGGCAGATCCCTTACGTGACCTACGGACGCCTCAATTTTATAATTAGAGCCTAAAAACTTCTTTAAAGTTTTAGCCTTTGCAGGTGACTCAACTATAACCAGATATTTTTTGCTACTCATTTTTCTCCTCCTAAAGACAGCGCACTACCTTCTGCCCCGATAACCGCCTTACACAGCCCTTAAGCTCAAGCATAGTCAGCAGACAGGCAACTTCTCCCGCATCCATATTCAGCTTTTCTGTCAATTCATCAGCCGTAATCGGCTCATAACTTATACAATCATATAACATTTTTTCATCTTTAGCAAGAGGAATTAATTCTTTTTCAGAATTTTTTAATTCCCGCTCACTCATTTTTATTCCAAGCTCTTCCATAACATCCTCGGTTTTTGTTATGGGAACACAGCCCTTTCTTATTAAACCGTTGCAGCCCTTGCTTAAGCTGCTTGTTATGTTGCCGGGCACAGCCATAACTATCCTTCCGTTTTCAATTGCCTTGTTAGCCGTTATAAGAGAGCCGCTTTTTTCTGCCGCCTCAATTACAAGGGTGGCTCTTGAGATACAGGCAATTATTCTGTTTCTGTAGGGAAAATTAGCCTTATAAGGTCTTGTGCCTAAAGGATATTCACTTATTATGCAGCCCCTGTTTTTTATTTCATTGTATAAATTTGTATTAACGGCAGGATAACACACATCAGCTCCCGTCCCCATTACGGCAACAGTATTGCCTCCTGCGTCAATAGCGCTTTTGTGGGCAACAGCGTCTATTCCCATTGCCATACCGCTTACAATGCTCACTCCCGCCTTTGCCAGCTCTCCCGCTATTTTATTGCACACAGCCGCACCGTAATCACTTATTCTTCTTGAGCCTACAATACTTACCATAGGATAAACATTGTCGGGAAGCCTTCCTATTACATAAAGCCCCAAAGGCTGATCATTCATAAGCAAAAGCTGACTTGGGTAACAGGGATCGTCGGGCACTATAAATTCAGCCTCACTTCTGTACAGCTTTTCAAGCTCCCCGTCCATATCGTATTTATATCTGCTTTCCATTAACTGCTCCAGCTTTTCGCCTTTTATTGCCTTTGTTTCCAAAAGCTCATTTCTTGAAGCATTCCATATTGCCTCGGCAGTCCCCAGACTTTTAATAAGAGCCAGCTTAATATCAATATTTATATTCATAAGTGAACTAAGCCACATTAAATAATTTCTCTCCGTATACATAACAAATACCCCGTTTTCAGTGCAAAAATTTTCTATCAAGATTTCTAAGCTGTATTGCCTCGGCTATGTGATTTACACGTATGCTTTCACTTCCGTCAAGGTCTGCTATTGTTCTTGACAGCTTAAGCAGCTTGTGATATGCTCTTGCACTGAAATTCAGATTATCAAAAGCATTTTTAAGTATTGTCCTTTCCATATCCCCTAAAGCACAGTATTTTTCTATTTGAGAAGCACTTAGCTGTGAATTAAAATGTATTCCCTCGTTTTTATATCTTTCCTGCTGTATTTTATGAGCCTCCACAACTCTCTTTTTAATAAGTGCAGAGCTTTCTCCCTTTCTTCCTTTTGCAAGGGATTTGTAATCTACCGGTCCCGCCTCCACCTGTATGTCTATTCTGTCAAGGAGAGGTCCGCTTATTTTCCCCATATATTTATTTATTTTGTTGGGAGTGCAGGTACATTTGTACGAA
>JAUNPM010000096.1 GCA_030536675.1 Clostridia bacterium
CCTATTATCATTATGAAGGCTATAAGAACACCGCAGCAGCCTCCTATACCCATACCGTTTCTAAATCCATCACAGGCACAAAGGCAGTCTTTAGATATTTTAATTTTATATTTCTCCTCACAGCCCTTTAATATGCACCTTGAACAGCTTAAACCTCCTTCATAATATTCCAAAGCTATATCACTTAACATAGTAAAACCCTCCTCCTACTTTATTTTATCTTTCGAGAAAAGGGTTTGTTACTGTGTTTTGATATAATGTAAAAAGCCGTATATTCAATTACGAACACACAGCTTTTATATCAATAATATTTATTTCACGGGAACAGCATTCTGATCCTTAAGCACAACATCGTGTGCACCGCCCTCTACAATACTTGTAGCAGACACAAGTGTGATCCTTGCTTTTTCCTGCAATTCGGGTATTGACAAGGAACCGCAGTTACACATTGTTGAACGTATTTTTGAAAGAGTAATAGCTAAATTATCGTGAAGATAACCTGCATAAGGAACATATGAATCAACACCTTCTTCAAAAGAAAGCTTGCTTGCTCCGCCCATATCATATCTCTGCCAGTTTCTTGCTCTTGCAGAGCCTTCACCCCAGTATTCTTTCATATAGTTACCGTTTACAATGACCTTATTTGTAGGGCTTTCTTCAAATCTTGAGAAATATCTTCCAAGCATACAGAAATCACAGCCCATAGCAAGAGCTAAAGTAATGTGATAATCATAAACAATACCGCCGTCTGAACAAATAGGAATATAAACACCTGTTTCCTTAAAGTATTCATCTCTTGCAGCAGCAACCTCAATTACAGATGTAGCCTGTCCTCTTCCTATACCCTTTGTTTCTCTTGTTATACATATTGAGCCGCCGCCGATACCTATTTTAATAAAATCAGCCCCGGCATCTGCAAGAAATCTGAAACCATCTCTGTCAACCACATTACCTGCACCGACCTTTACATCATTGCCGTAATGCTCTCTTATCCAATCAATGGTATTCTTCTGCCATGCCGTAAAGCCTTCTGATGAGTCAATACAAAGCACATCTGCACCTGCTTCAACAAGAGCGGGAACTCTCTCTGCATAATCCCTTGTATTTATACCTGCACCTACAATATATCTCTTGTGAGAGTCTAACAGCTCCATAGTATTTTCCTTGTGACTTTCATAGTCCTTTCTGAAAACATAGGCCACAAGTCTTTGCTGATCATCTACAATAGGAAGAGCATTTAATTTCTTATCCCATATAATGTCATTTGCTTCCTTAAGAGTAGTGCCCTCTTTTGCATATATCATATTTTCAATAGGAGTCATAAACTCTGAAACCTTAGTTTGAGGATCCATTCTGCTTACTCTGTAATCTCTGCTTGTTACAATGCCCAAGAGCTTTCCCGTTGCAGTGCCGTCCTCAGTTACGGAAACAGTTGAATGTCCTGTCTGCTCCTTTAAAGCAATAATGTCTGCAAGTGTCTGATCCGGTCTTATATTTGAATCGCTCTTAACAAATCCCGCTTTGTAGCTTTTAACTCTTTTTACCATTTCAGCCTGCTGTTCAATAGTCTGGGAGCCGTATATAAATGACACACCGCCCTCCTTAGCAAGTGCAATAGCCATATTGTCGTCGGAAACAGACTGCATAATAGCTGAAACTAAAGGAATGTTCATTTTAAGAGGACAATCTTCCTCTCCTTTTCTGTACTTAACTAAAGGTGTCACAAGACTTGCTTTTGTGGGAATACATTCTTCTGAAGAATAACCCGGTACAAGCAAATATTCACTGAAAGTATGTGATGGTTCATTAAAATAGTATGCCATTTTTTTATCTCCTTTGTATTATATTTATAAAATGCCCATAAACCGTCAAATAAGCATTTTTATCCTTTCCTTTATAACACAAAAACGATTGCTAAGAAATACTTTCACAATCGCTTTTGCAGTTACGTTAAATCGGTTTAAAAAACTTAAAAATTATAATAACACAATATGTAAATTTGTGCAAGATATTTTTACAAATTAATGCTCAATTATTTCATTGAGTCAACAGAACCGAGAACTTTTTCGATCTTAAATTCCACAAGCTCCTGTATCATATCTCTTGCAACTCCCAAATATCCTCTTGGGTCAAAAGCCTCAGGCTTTTCAGCAAATGACTTTCTAATACCTGCCGTCATTGCAAGTCTTATGTCTGTATCCATATTAATTTTGCACACAGCCATACTTGAAGCCTTTCTTAACATTTCAATAGGAATACCGCTTGCACCCTTTATTTCTCCGCCGTATTTGTTGCACAATTCAATTACCGCAGGATCAACGCTTGACGCACCGTGGAGAACAATAGGATAATCCTTAAATCCTGCCGCTTCAAGTTTTTCCGTAATAGTTGCAAGTCTGTCAAAATCAAGCTTTGCTTCCCCTTTAAACTTATAAGCGCCGTGGCTTGTACCTATTGCAATTGCAAGAGAATCAACGCCTGTTCTCTTAACAAAGTCAACAGCCTGATCGGGATCTGTATATGTAGCGTGAGCTGCGTCAACATTTACATCATCTTCAACACCTGCAAGCTTGCCAAGCTCAGCCTCAACAACCACACCGTGAGCGTGAGCATACTCAACAACCTCCTTAGTCTTTGCAACATTCTCTTCATATTCAAAGTGAGAACCGTCAAACATAACTGATGTAAAACCGTTTTCAACACATAACTTAACGGTTTCAAGATCGGGACCGTGGTCAAGATGCAAAGCAACGTCAACTCCAGTTTCCTCCACAAGAGCCTCTACCATATTAAGTAAGCACTTTGGACCCGCATATTTTAAAGCAGACTTAGAGCACTGTAATATAACTGCGGAATTTTTTGCAGCAGCGCCTCTCATTACGCCCTGAATGATCTCCATATTGTTGATATTAAATGCACCTATTGAATACTTACCCTCAAACGCCTTTTTAAACATTTCCTTTGTTGTAACTAAAGCCATAATATAATTCCTCCTTAATATGATAATTTTGTTATAACTATTATAGCACAACGCAAAAATTTAAGCAATAAATTTATTAACTTTTATACCTTAATTTTACACAATTTGCGACACATAAAAAATTTTGAACAACTTTGCCCCCTTACTCATAAAAAAATACCGTTATTTATACATAAATTTAAAATTTCCATTGACAAAGAATTTAGTATACTGTATTATGATGAATAGACAGATAACACATTACAATAATACAGCTTTCACAAAAAGGAGGTGCTCCGTTGAACAAACCCACACCAATTATACGGGTAAAAAATTTAAGAAAGGAATATGTTGCGGGAGAAGATGTTGTCGTTGCATTAAAAGATGTAAGTTTT
Source organism: Clostridia bacterium (assembly GCA_030536675.1). Lineage (GTDB taxonomy): Bacteria > Bacillota > Clostridia > Lachnospirales > CAG-274 > Gallispira. The sequence continues at coordinate 3,355 of JAUNPM010000096.1, forward strand.
GATGTTATGCAGGGAGAAATATGCTGTATATTCGGAACATCGGGTTCAGGCAAAAGTACACTTTTAAACCAGCTGGCAGGTCTTGAAAATCCCACCTCGGGAGAAGTGCTCATAGGCAATATACCCGTATCCAAACTTTCGGAGCACGACCTTGCCATATTCCGACAACGCTATTTGGGCTTTATATTTCAATCCTATAACCTTATGCAGACAATGACGGCTCTTGAAAACACCGCCTTGCCTCTTATGTTCAAAGGAGTAAACAAAAAGGAAAGAGAAGCCCGTGCAAAGGATATATTAAAAACCGTAGGCTTAAGCCACAGACTTAATCACTATCCAAATCAGATGTCGGGAGGGCAGCAGCAAAGAGTAGGCATAGCAAGAGCATTTATCACAAAGCCCAAAATAGTCTTTGCCGATGAACCAACAGGCAATCTGGACACCAAAACAACTGTTGAGGTTATGGAAATGATAAAAGATTTCGCCCGCAAATACGATCAGACAATTATTCTTGTTACACACGAGCCTGATTTGGCGCAATACGCAACAAGGGTCATTACTCTTGCAGACGGTGAGATCATAAGCGATATTAAAAAGGAAAGGGAATAAATATGAAAAATAAAATTTTAAGCCTTATACTGGGCATAATTATCATATTAAGCAATTTAACATTTACAAACGCAGCTCAAAGCTGCAAACCCGAAGCCGATGACTATACAATAAAAAATAATGTCAATATGGACATAAGCCGCATTGAAATAGGCGAAACGGCCACAATATCAGTAGATATAATCGACAACCTTGTTAAAACAAGCGAAATTGTTTCAGCCGATAATATTAGTGTAACTTCAGGTGACGGAAGTTTCGGAAAAATAGAATCAAATTCAATAACAATTACTTCCTCCGAAAGCGAAAATCTTAAATATACGATCAAATTTAAGGAAGCCACTTATACGGGATCAGGCAGCACAATTACATTTAAAGTAAAATACAAAAATTTAAACCTGACCTCCGATAAAATTACCGTTGAAATAAACGAATGTAGCGCTAGAGATAACGACATTGACAATTCGGGAGATACCACGGATCAAAATGTAATTACAAAGCAGCCCTATGTTGAAATAAGCAGAAGTGCCATACCAAATCCCATAAAAGCAAATGAAGAATTTACAATCAAACTTTCCATTAAAAACAGAGGCGGAGTTGAAATGAAAAGACCCGTAATGACATTGTCACTTCCCGACTCTATTAATTCATTGGACGGAATGGGAAATATTCAAATACCCGACATAGACGCAGGTACCTCAAGAAATATAACCCTCCGCTTTAAGGGAGCAGATTACATACAGTCCGATTCCGAAGCCATTGATATTACATTAAGCTATAACTACAATTCAGGCTCATCAGGACTTACTCAAGGCATATATACAGACAGAATATTTATACCAATGGAATCCACAACAAAAAGCTCCGCTCCTTTGATACAAATATCAAGAGGCTCCTTTTCATCTCCTATAGAGAGTGATACAGAATTTGAGCTTTCCGTTAAGGTAAAAAACATAGGCGAAACCGCAATTACCGCTCCAATGCTTACATTTACTTTTCCCGAAGAGCTTATACCCCTTGATGACAGCTCATCATTTGAGCTCCCCTCATTACAGGCAGGAGAGGAAGTAAACAAAACACTTAAGCTTAAAACAAAGAAATATATTTCCTCATCTTCACAGGAAATTACAGCTGAACTTAAATACAGCTATAAATCGGAAAATGACAATGTACAGGGAAGCGAAACAGCAAAGCTCATTGTGCCCACCAAATCAAACGATGATGAGGGTGCAGAGCCACTGCTTCAAATCACATCCGAAAACATTGACAAGCCTTTAAAAAGCAATGAAAATTTTTCCGTAAAAGTAACAATTAACAACATAGGCTCCACAGACCTTAAAGCAGGAGTATTAAACTGGGAATCGGGAGACGGGATCATACTTACAGACAAATCCTCATCTGTAAATATAGGCAGTATCAAAGCAGGCAAAAGCAAAGAAATAACCTTAAAAGGCAAAACCATAGACAAGCTGGCGTCCACCTCTCAAACAATAACAGGCGAACTTACTTATAAATACGAAACAGGCAAAGGCTCCGCACAGGGCAGTGAAACCACAAAAGTTGTGCTTCCCACACAGTCATCTGACGAAACAGCCTCAAATAATGCCACACCTAATATTATTGTAAATAAATACAGCTACGGCGGAGTGCCTATAGCAAACGGCTCTATGTTTAACTTTGACGTTTCCTTCCGCAACACAAGCAAAACAACAACTATTGACAACATAGTTATGAGTCTTGAAACAGGCGAAGGACTTTCAATACATCAGGCGTCAAATACCTATTACTATGAAAATCTTTCTCCTCAAAGCACAAGAAGCCAGTCAATAGGTATGCAGGTCCTTCCCACAGCTGAAACAGGTTCTGTGAAACTTACAATTAATTTCAGCTATGAATATGTTGAAAACAGTGAGAGAAAACAGGTTACGTCATCTCAAAATGTATCTATACCCGTTTACAAGCCCGACAAGCTGGAAATAACTCTCGAACCTCTTGCTCAGGCAACAGTTGGACAGGAACAGACAATTACTCTTAATTATGTAAACAAGGGTAAGGGAGAGCTTTCAAATGTAAAAGCCGAGCTTACGGGAGATGTAACGGCACTTACTTCCGTTCAAAATTTAGGCAACTTTGAATCAGGCAAAAGCGGAACTATAAACTTTGTGGTTATTCCCGAAACATCGGGAGAAGTTAATTTCACAATAAAAGTATCCTATGAAGATGCCAACCTTGAGCAAAAAACCCTTGAATTTCCCTGCACAATGTCAGTTGAGGAATATATTGACGAGAGCGGAATGTTTGAGCCCGAAATGCCTGCCGAAGAAGAAACATCTTCACACAAGGGCATTATTATAGGCTTAATATCA
>JAUNPM010000097.1 GCA_030536675.1 Clostridia bacterium
GTCTTGCAAACATTGTAAATTCAGATAAAATATGTGTGCTTAATAACGGAGTATTAACGGAACAGGGAACTCACAGTGAGCTTATTTCAAACAACAGCCATTATGCACAAATGTTTTTAAATCAATATGAGCTTGAAAAATATCGTATGGGAGGTAAAACAAATGAATAAAAGAAGAAACGGCTTTTTAATTATGGCACGCCTTATTGTACTTATAAAGCCTCTAATACATATTATGCTTATTGCCGTTTTATTTGGCATTGCAGGCTATTTATGTGCAATATTTATTCCCATACTGGGAGTATATGCGCTTCTCAATGCCTCAGGCTTAAATATATTTTGCAATATAAAAACCCTTTTTACACTCCTTATTGCATTTGCTCTTTTAAGAGGTATTTTAAGATATATAGAACAGGCTTCAAATCACTTTATAGCCTTTAAACTTTTGGCAGTTATTAGAGATAAGGTTTTTACAGCTCTTCGCAGACTCTGCCCCGCAAAGCTGGAAGGGAGAGATAAGGGCAATTTAATATCCCTTATTACAAGTGACATTGAACTTCTTGAAGTATTCTATGCTCACACAATTTCACCAATACTTATAGCCTTTTTTGTTTCACTTATTATGGTTATATTTATAAGCTGTGTTTCTCCTGTTTTAGGCTGTATAGCCGCTGGGGCATATATTTTCACGGGTGTAGTCATTCCCCTTGTAAACAGCCGCCTTGTCAGCTCCTACGGCTTTTCCTACAGAAATAAAGCAGGTGAACTCAACTCCCTTTTCCTTGACAGCCTAAGAGGCCTTCAGGAATTGATACAATATCAAAAAACAGACTTAAAGAAAAATGAAATTGCAAATGAAACCGATGAAATAACAAAGCTCCACGGCAAACTTAAGCTAAAGGAAATTTTTTCAATAAACATTACCGATATAACTGTTTATTCCTTTAACATAATTATGATTTTTACATCAGCTTATTTTTATTTAAATAACATAATAAGTTTTTCGGATTTTATAATTACATCAACGGCTCTTTTAAGCTCTTACGGACCTGTACTTGCCTTAAGCAGTCTTTCAAATAATCTGGCTCAAACTCTTGCAAGCGGAGAAAGAGTTCTTTCCCTTTTGGAAGAAGAGCCTGTTACTAAAGACAAAACAGACGGAAAGGATACGGACTTTAACAGTGTAAGCTGCCAAAATGTAACATTTTCATATGATAAGGTCAAAATACTTGACAATGTTTCAATTGATATTCCGCCAAACAAAATAACAGGAATATACGGAAAAAGCGGCTGCGGCAAGTCCACTCTTTTAAAACTTATAATGCGTTTTTGGGATAAAGACAAGGGAAGTATCATTCTTTCGGGAACCGAAATAAAAGAAATAAATACCACGTCATTGAGAAAAAACGAAAGCTACTGTACACAGGAAACTTATCTTTTTAATGACACAATAGGCAACAATATAAAAATTGCGTCTGAAAATGCAACTGACGAAGATATGATAAATGCGTCAAAGCTGGCTTCTCTCCACGACTTTGTTTCAGAGCTTCCCTTAGGCTATGACACACCTATAGGCGAGCTTGGCGGCAGACTTTCGGGAGGAGAAAAACAGCGCATAGGCATAGCAAGAGCATTTTTGTCAAAGGCTCCCCTTATGCTGCTTGACGAGCCAACAAGCAATTTGGACAGTCTTAACGAAGCTATAATACTTAGATCTCTTAAAAATGCAGATGACAAAACAGTTGTGCTTATTTCACACAAGAGATCCACATTAGCCATTGCAGATAAAATTTACTCAATGGACAGCGAAAGAAAAAGCTGAAGGGAGGTTATATATTGAAATATGTTTGTATAGCACTGGGCTTTTTATGTACGTTTTTAGGCTGTCTGGGAGTTGCACTTCCCATACTTCCCACTGTGCCCTTTCTCCTTCTTGCATCTTTTTTCTTTGCAAAGGGGAGCGACCGCTTTCACAGCTGGTTTAAATCCACCAAGCTTTATAAAAACAATCTGGAAAGCTTTGAACAAAGCAGAAGTATGACATTAAAAACAAAACTGTGTATTCTTATCCCCGTTTCAATTATGCTTTTAATTGCATTTTTTGCAATGAGTAATTTACCGGGACGGATCGTTATAATAGTTCTTATAATGGTTAAATATTATTATTTCCTTTTCAGAATAAAAACAATACAATAATTTTATACTGCAAGAGGTGGGAAACCCCAAAATTTCCCACCTCTTGCTTTTAATATTCATCTAAAAAATGATGCTTAACTCCGTTCTCTTTATAAGCAATTATTGTTTTTAAATTTACATTTTCCACACTTTTATAAATATTTCCCTCAACAAAAGGATTTATCTTTTTCATTTCTGCAATCAGCTTTTTGATTTCCATACGCTTTGATACCTCTCTTCCGTCTGCTCTGCAGCTTGTGCAGGTATCCGTAAATTTACAGGCACACTGTATAAATCTTAAGTTGTTATGATCTCGCCAGCTTTTAATATCTTCTTCACGAATCAAATACATAGGTCTTATAAGCTCCATACCTTCAAAATTAGTGCTGTGAAGTTTAGGCATCATAGTCTGGACCTGTCCCCCGTAAAGCATACCCATTAATATTGTTTCTATTACATCATCATAGTGATGTCCCAATGCAATTTTGTTGCAGCCAAGCTCTTTAGCCTTGCTGTATAAATATCCCCTTCTCATTCTTGCACATAAATAGCAGGGATTTTTTTCAACATTATATACCGCTTCAAATATTTCGCTTTCAAACACAGTTATGGGTATCCCCATTATTTCCGCATTGTGCTCTATTACCCTTCTGTTGGCGTCACTGTATCCCGGATCCATAACCAAGAACACAAGCTCAAAGGGAAACTTATTATGCCTTTTTATTTCCTGAAAAAGCTTTGCCATAAGCATTGAGTCCTTGCCTCCCGAAATACATACGGCAACCTTGTCATTCTCCTTTAAAAGCTCATATTCCTTTATAGCCTTTGCAAATTTTGAAAAAATATCTTTTCTGAATTTTTTCTGTAGGCTGTACTCAATATCTCTTTTTCTGTCAGCTTTTTCATCACTTTCATTTATTACTCTTAACAGCCACCCGTTATATCCGCCTTTAAGACTGTAAGCCTCAAACCCCATTTCACACAGCCTTTTTGCATATTCAACGCTGTATATTCCTCTTGCGCAGTATAATATTATCTTCTTGTCCTTAGGCAATTCATCTGCTCTTTTAAACAGCTCACATTCACTTATGTTGACGGCTTTAGGTATCATACCGTAATTTACGGAAGCCTCACTTCTCATATCCACAAGAACATATTGTTCCTCGGGCATTTTAATAACCTCATCATATTCAATTTCATATATTTTATTACTCATTTCAAATCTCCGTATACACACTTATTTTTCAATAATGTGATTATAAAGCCAAATCATTTTTATGTCAACACAAAAAATCTTCCGCAATATCAACATAAAACGGAAGATTTTTTTATTTAAATATGATTTTACAAGGCTTTTCTGTATATTTCCGCAATTTCCTTTTCACTGAAAACAACAGGATTATTTGCTACGCTTGCCGCAGAAACCTTCATACAGTTTTCAGCCATCCAAGGAATATCCTTTTCTTCAATTCCAAGCTGTGACAGCGTTATATCAAGCCCTATATTTTTAAGCAAAGTCCTTACTTTAGGTGCACAGTCCTCTGCCGTAAGTCCGCCCATAGCTCTTGCTATATTGCCGAACTTAAATCTTTCACCCTTATAGGAAGCCTCAATAATAACGGGAGTAAGTGCCGCAAGACCCTTTCCGTGTACAATATCCTTTAAGCCGCTTGCAGGGTGCTCCATACCGTGAGCCAGAGTGACCCCTGCCGTATTTATTACCATACCGCCGATAGTACTTGCAAGGGTTATCTTTTCCCAACCCTCTTTATATGTAGGATCATTATAGACCCTAACAAGATTGTCAGCAATAAGTTTGATCGCATACATACTTAATGCGTCTGTAAAAGGCTGTGAAATTTTTGAGGTATAAGCCTCCATACAGTGACAAAGTGCGTCAAAACCAACTGAAGCCAATATTTGTTTAGGCATAGTCATCATACATTCGGGATCCACAATTGATACCTTTGCAATAATGGCATTGCATCTTAAAGATTTTTTATCCCCTGTTTCGGGATTTGTAAGCACCGCAAATCCGTTTCCTTCGGAACCCGTACCACAAGTGGTAGGTATAAGTATAAGGGGAAGAGCTTTGTCGCTTTGAAGCCTGTTAAAAATATAATCGTTTACATTACCCTTATTAACTGCAAGGAAAGCTATAGCCTTTGCACAGTCCATAATACTTCCGCCGCCTACTGCAACAACAACATCACAATTATTTTCAACTGCAAAAGCAGCACCTTCTTCAGCTGTTGTAGTAAGAGGATTTTGCTTTACTTTATCAAAAAGCACCGTTTCAATCCCCTCTGCTTTAAGAGAATTGTTTATTCTGTCATAAAGCCCGGACTTTTTGGCACTGCTGCCACCTGTAACAATAAGTGCCTTTTTGCCGTAATTTTTAGTAAATTTACCGGTTTCGTTTACCTTTCCGGAACCAAACACAATATTCACAGGCAAATTGTAGTTAAAGCATATTGCAGCTTTTTCATCTGTCTTTTCACTGCCGTAAACTCTCTTAACAGCCTTTTCAACAGAAACTTCAAATTCACCGTCAACACTTGTCATTTCATCAAGCTCATCAACTGCAACATCAATGTGTGAACCAAACTTTTCCTTGTACTTGAGCTTACAGTAAATAGCAAAGAACACACCCAATATACACCAGCCGCCTGCCATTATCCATTCCTGCCATACAAGTGAACAGCCTGAATTAGGTATAATATACATTAAAAGCATAATTCCTGACATAAGAACAGCCATAGTTCCCACAAATTTATAATGCTTTACCTTATAAGGTCTTTTAAGCTCTGGATCTTTCTTTCTTAATATAAGGAAAGAAAGAGCAACCATACAATAAGCAAGCACACAGCCAAAGTTGCCTGCGTCAACTATCCATAAAAGCATTTTACGTCCGAAGAAAGGCGCAATTATTGAAAGAATACCTATTAAATAAAGAGCATTTACAGGAGTTTTGTTCTTTTTGTGAAGCTTTACAAATGTTCTCGGTATCATATAAGACTCTGCCATTGAATACATAGCACGGCTTCCTCCCAAAAGGAAAGAATTCCAGCTTGTTACAATACCACACATACCGCCTATAATAAGCACCTTTGACATAACCGAACTGTTAAATGCCTTAGCCATAGCGTCTGCTGTTACAAGTCCCGCACCGCTTTCTGCTGACATTCTGATCTCATCGGCACTCATCATATAACCTACGGCAATAATAATAAGTCCGTAGAAAACGACCGCAAGCACAATTGAAAGTATCATTATTCTGCCTATTTTCTTAAGAGGTACGTTTATTTCTTCAGCTGCCTGAGGAATAACGTCAAAGCCTATAAAAAAGAACGGTGTTATAAGAGCAACCTTCATAACAGACAATATTGTGTCCTTTCCCGTTTCTCCCGCAAAAAGCTGTCCCTGTAAATTTGAAGCATCACCTCTTAAGGCAGATGACACAACAAGAAGTATACCTATAGCACCTATAATGACCGTAAGTATTGTTTGAAGCTTTGCGGCAGCCTCAGCACCTTTAATATTTATGTATGTAATACAAATTGTTACAATTATAGCTACAGCAAGCCAAGAAGCATACACATCAAAGCCTGCAACAGTATATAAATATCCCTTTAAAAATCCCGGGAAAATATACTGTATAATAGTTGGAAAGGCACAAGCCTCAAAGCAAACAACGCTTACATATCCAAGTATTATAGCCCATGTACAAATAAATGAGCCTACGGGACCCATAGCCTTGTAACTGAAAACGTGTTCACCGCCGCATTGAGGCATTGCAGAAGTAAGCTCACCGTAAGTAAGACCTACAAAGAAGATCATAACACCGCCAATACAAAAGCCAATAGCAGCACCTAAAACACCGCCTGCCTGTATCCAGTCACCTGTTGAAACGACCCAGCCCCAGCCAATCATTGCACCAAAGGCTATAACAAGTATATCCCACATACTAAACACTTTGTCAAATTCCGATTTTTTCTTTTCCATAAATACACAACCTTTCGGGCAAAAAAAACAGCGTTACAAGACAGAGCATCAAAGGATACTCCGCCTGCAACGCCATTGCCGCTTAATTTAAAATATTTATTTTTAAATTTATCATAAACTTCCAAACTTTAATTCTAT
>JAUNPM010000098.1 GCA_030536675.1 Clostridia bacterium
TATTTTAATTTGTCCGCTTGACTCCGTGGAATTTCCGTAGCTTGATACGTCCATAAAGTCAAATTTAACAGGTAACTCAAGATTTTTAACAAGATCCACCATAAACATAACCGCACCCTTAAGGACGCATACAGTCTTTACTTCCTCACCATTGTAATATTCTGTTATTTCCTTTGCAATTTCCTTTACTCTTGACTTTAATTTTTCCTCCGAAATCAAAGTTGTTACTCTTTCCTTCACTTTATTAGACCTCCCATATATTTAAATATATAATTTTTTTTGTTTCCTCACACGCTTTATATTCATAAGAAACCTTCATATCCTTTATCCAAATAACATCGCTTTCCACAGCCAGCAATGGTATATTGTTTCTTTTGCTTACGGGTATTTTTTCGTCAATAAACAGCTTTTTTATTGTCTTTCTGCCGCCGTAAAGGCTGATCCTGTCACCCTTGCGCCTTCCTCTCAGCAAAATATTTTTATTTCTTATTTTATCATAATCCAAAGCAATAGTATACAATTTTTTTTCATTTTCAACATTTTGCACAAATGAAAACTCAATTCCCACACCAATCTCTCTGAATATATTTTTCCTGCCTATTTCAATATTATAACAATACTCATTAACATTACCTGCTTTATAAAAAAGTATTGTATTATATTCCTTTATAGCTCTCAGTCCTCCCGGCAGCTCAATTATCCTGCCGCTTTCCTTTTCTCCGAGAGAGATGACCCTTTCAACGTGTTCATATGAAACATCGTGAAGATCCGCAGAATATTCTCTGAAACCAAGCCTTACAATTCGTCTTTGTATGACCCTGTCATATTTTAAAAACCTTTCAACACTTATTCTTTTTTCTTCAATTTCACAATCCTTGTAAGCCTGTTCCGCCTGACTTTCCATATATTTCTCTTCTTCGGACATTATCTGACCTGTTCTAGCCATTGTTTCTTCTATATTCTCATTAAACTCTTTTTTTATCCACGGAATTATATTAAGTCTTATTTTGTTTCTTGTGTATTCTTCAATGCTGTTTGTTGAATCGGTACAATAATCAAGACCTCTTTCATTGCAGTATTCTTCAATTTCCTTTCTGCTTATGCTAATAAGGGGTCTTATTATTCTGTCCCTTGACGCTGATATTCCTCCCAGACCCTTTACTCCCGTTCCTCTGAAAAACCTCATCAGCATTGTTTCGCAATTATCATTCATATTGTGGGCAACAGCAATTTTACCGTTCTTCCCTGCCGTTTTATAAAAAGCCTCATATCTTAATTTACGCCCCTCTTCTTCCACTGTAAGTCCCTCTTCTTTTGCCTTTTTCTCCACCTCATAGCTAAATACCTTTACGTCGTTTCCGTATTTCTCCCCCAGCTTGACCACATAGTCTTCATCTCTTTTAGCCTCTTCGCCTCTTATGTTGTGATTTATATGCACAAGTGTTATTATTATTCCGTACTCTTCCTTAAGCCTGTTCAATATATCAGTCAGGCACACGGAATCGGCACCGCCCGAAACACCTATTATCACCCTTTCACCTTGTGCTAACATATTGTACTTTTTTATGGTTTGTTTTACTTTTTTGATTACTTCATTTCCATTGCCTGTCATATTCATTCTCTTTCGCCTGTTTATGTCCGTTACTCTGCTCCCTCATCTTCCAAAAGGCTGCCTGCTGCAATAGCTCCTCTTGCCAGCTCATCACATCTTTCATTTTCAACATTGTCTGCGTGTCCCTTTACCCATATAAATTCTACATTATGCTTTTCAAGAAGTGGTAAAAGCCTTTCCCATAGATCCACATTTAATGCCTTTTTTTTATCAGACTTGATCCAGCCCCTTTTTTTCCAGCCGTATACCCAGCCCTTTGTAATAGAATCCACAACATACTTTGAATCACTGTATAATGTAACATTGCAAGGCTCCTTTAAGCACTCCAAGGCTTTTATGACCGCAAGCATCTCCATTCTGTTGTTTGTCGTCCTCCTGAATCCCTGACTTATTTCCTTTCTTGACCCCTTGTAAAGCAAAACAGCACCGTACCCTCCTGCTCCTGGATTCCCCGAACAGGCACCGTCGGTATATATATCTAAACTCTTCATTTCATTCTCCTTATAAATAGCTTTCTACTTATATTTTAAGCTAAAAAGCACTCTTTTGCAACATAAAAATCAATAAATAAAAATTTCTCGAATTTGTGATCTCAATTACACATCAAATTACTCTACAAAATAATTATACAATAAAAAATATAAAGCCTCAAAACTATGAAAAAGGCAAGAAACGAGCATACAAAAAGGATAAGTTTATGGTTGAACATCTCGAATATAATAAAGAGAAAAATATCTATATATGTCCTAACGGCTGTGAATTAAAATATATTTATACATCAAAAACAATTAGCCGCAACGGATATGAAATAAAAAAGGATGTTTACAGAAACGCAAGCTGCAATGGATGTCCTTACAGAAACCAATGTCATAAATCTAAGAATGATTACAGAACAATAAAGGTATCTCGTAGATTTTTAGAAGAAAGACAAAATTCACTGAACAATATTTCAAGTGAAAAAGGAATATTGCTTAGAATGAATCGTTCAATACAGGTTGAAGGTGCTTTTGGTGTACTTAAAGAGGACTACGGATTTAGGCGGTTTTTGACGAGAGGTAAGCTAAAAACAGTAACCCAATTTTTTCTGCTTTCTTTTGCTTTTAATGTACAAAAATATTTTAATAAAATGACAAACGGAAGACTAAAAGCCGCACTTTTTGAAAAAGAAATTGCTTAACTTATTAACAATATTATAATTTTAGAGGTGATTTATCCACACCTCTTGTTTGTTGTGCCATAAATTTAACCATATGGCTTTTTTCTTAGAATAAAATGAGGCTGAGTGCAAAATTAGTCTAGAAAAACTAATTTGCAACAGCCCCATATTTATTTGTTCTTATGGTAATAAGTTTAATCCCAATTCCTTCAAAAACTCATTATGTCGAGCCTTTGCATTCTTAATGTCATTCTCAATTTTTTCAAGCTCCTGCCGTACTACTTCCATGTCAACAATTTCTTCTTCAGGTGCAGTGCTGACATAACGAGAAATATTTAGATTATATCCATTTTTCTCGATTTCTTCCATAGAAACTCGACGAGAATAGCGTTTGTCATCTTCTTTTCGATATTGGTATGTTTCAATGATCTTATCAATATGCTCCGGTAAAAGCGTATTTTGGCGCTTCCCTTTTTCAAAATACTCGCTGGCATTAATAATCAGCACATCATCATACTTTTTGCATTTTTTTAGAACCAAGACACATACCGGAATCCCTGTGGAGAAAAAGAGATTCGCAGGCAAGCCAATGATAGCGTCAATATTGCCGTCTTTAAGAAGTTTTGTTCTGATTTTTTCCTCTGCGCCACCACGGAACAATACTCCATGTGGTAGAATAATCGCCATTGTTCCATCATCGCTTAAAAAATGGAACCCGTGCAATAAAAAAGCAAAATCTGCTGCTGACTTTGGAGCAAGTCCATAGTTTTTGAATCGGAAATCTTCCGCCATTTCTTCTTTTGGCTGCCACCTATAACTAAAGGGTGGATTGGCTACAACTGCTTCAAACTGCATTTTTTTCGCAGGATTCATCTCATTTAAGATATTCCAATCATTTAATAAGGAATCACCGTGATGAATCTGAAATTCAGAATCCTTTACACCGTGAAGCAGCATATTCATACGAGCAAGGTTGTAAGTAGTAATATTTTTTTCCTGCCCATAGATCTGACCGATACCATTTGCTCCAAATTGTTTCCGCACATTGATTAACAGAGATCCTGAACCACATGCAAAGTCAAGCACATTTTTTAGTTTGCTCTTTTTTCCGGTACTTGGATCTTGGCTGTCAAGAGATACAATTCGAGAAAGAATGGTTGAAACCTGCTGTGGAGTATAGAATTCACCTGCTTTTTTACCAGAACCAGCAGCAAACTGACCAATCAGATATTCATAGGCATCGCCCAGAAGATCTGTTTCATTGGGGAATTCAGACAGTCTGCTTGCAATCTCCATAATAATTGAGCATAGCAAATTATTCCTTTCAAGATATGTTTTACCCAATTTATCAGAATCAAGATTTACTTCTGAGAATAACCCACGAAATCTGCTTTCAAACGACTCATTCTCAATATATTTAAACCCACTCTGTAAAGTTTTCAGCAATTGACTATTTTGTGTTCTTGCCAATTCATTTATATTGCTCCACAAATATGCCGGTTTTATCACATAATGAATTTTACGGCGCATTTGTTGCTCAAGCATATCAACTTGATCCAAATTGCGAATGTACCAAACAGCGAGAGGGATTACATTGTGGCTATAGAGCATCTTATTATTATCATCCACAAAATCTTGTCTTGCTTTTCTGATTTTTTTTTGGTCTTTTTCATCTTCGTGCAAACCCAATTTGCTTAGTGGTAGAGTGTCGCTGTATTTAACAATAATGGTTTTAAGCTCGTTAATATAAGCTTCGAGGTTCTCTTCATGCCTTTTGATTTCAAACTCACTTTTCTGATAATCGCTTCCCAATTCCTTTTTTACTGCCTCTTCATAATTATCGGACAGGTAGCGTAAAAATAGAAAAGATAACATATAATCTCTAAAATCATCGGCGTTCATTGCGCCACGCAGTTTATCAGCAATCGCCCATAATGTTGAGCCTAACTGTTTTTGTTGTGTGTCATTCATAATTTGCTACCTCTATCTTTCTGTAAACAGCTTGTCGTTAAATTTGTAATTTTCCAAAAATCTGTTCAGAATATTTTTGAATATTTCCTTATTATCCTCAACCATTTCGAGAGGATTAAATATTGAGTGATTTCCATGACTTAGTAGATTCGTCATTCGTGCAAAAATCACATCATCTAAATCATCATCTTCCCGTTTTATGCAGGCCGAAAAATCATCAAACCCATGAAATGCTGCCGTTTTCTCAAGGATATTTCTTAAAATATTAAAATGATAAGTATAGATTTTCCCGCTGTCAGCCACTTTTTTTAATTCTTTCAATAGTGCAACATGATGAAAGAATGGGGTATCTCCGGTGTTTTTTACTATGTATTTGTTTGTTCCTTTATCAAAGCTCAAAAAACGACTTGCCGTACTTTCCTTTCTTAACTCGTTATACATCACATTAAAAAATAGTGTGTGATGGGTTGATATAACAGTTTTAATCTTACAATCTTTCAATAATTCTGAAAGCTGGCACGCTAATGCTACAACATTGTTGTCATCGAGAGATGAAATAGGATCATCAATATAGATATATTTCACCCAATCATAAGATAACGCTTCGTCTTTTACCAGTTGAACAATAGCAAGAAAGAAACACCAAACAAATAGATTTTCCTCGCCACGAGAGATTTTTATTCCGGTAACAGTTTCCTCTCCAGTTCTGGTTTGTACTGTTCGTGAAAAGCTGACATATCCATCATCATAATGAATTGTAAAGTCAAAATCTGCATGAATCTGCAAAAATCCCCGTATACGAGTGTCCATTTCAAGGTCTCTCAAGCCATCAAAAAAACGAGAATTTATATTAAAAAACAGGCGTCTATCTGTATCTCCTTCTAAATCATTATCCCAGTAGAAGAGATCCTCCGTAAATGCATTATAATATAGTGTATCTCTTGTTGTTTCTTCACTGCCGCGAATTCTTTTCTTGCCTAAATTCTTAAATTCACCTGAAAGCCTTGTTTTTCCGGTTCCATTATACGCAAACAAAAGATAGTAATTTTTTGTATCTGCTGCATCCTCAGTACCCAGCGTATCACGAATATAGCGTGCAAATATTTTTAAGGTTGTAAATTGTTTTGTACCACTCATACATCTGCCTCCTCAAGAGAAGGAAACAATCCCTGCATTAATCCCTTTTTATGCTTTTTTAACTGTTCCACTTTATTTGATTGTTCTTCAATCATGGTATCTACCTCTGACAAACACTCTGCAATTTTTTGTTGTTCCTCTTTATCCAAAATTACTGGGATTTGTATTTTTGAAAAATCAGTCTTATTAATAATAGGTAATGTCGAATTAGCAAATCCAGCTTTTATCAAAAATGTTTTTTGGAGTAATGAATAATAAATAAATTCATTGTTATAACGAGACTTGGGAACAATCGAGTTGATCTGCTGGTTTGTGATACAAGGATATAAAGATAAAGCCATTTTTCCAATAGATGCTATACATGTAAACATTATGGTATGTTTTGGCAAAACCTTCATT
>JAUNPM010000099.1 GCA_030536675.1 Clostridia bacterium
GCGGAATATGCTTTAAAAAAATTAAAAAAAGGTGATTAAATGGGATATTGGAGCACAAGAGGTCTTAGAGGAAGCAGCTTTGAAGATATGATAAATATGACAAACAATGTATACAGAGAACGGGGGCTGGCAATAATACAAAAGATACCGACTCCCATAACTCCCGTAAATCTGGACAAGGGCAAAAATATAATAACACTTGCCTACTTTGACAGAAAGTCAACCATTGACTATATAGGAGCGGCACAGGGAATACCTATTTGTTTTGATGCCAAGGAAACAAGACAGGGCAGACTGCCTCTTCAAAATATTCATAAGCACCAGGTGGATTTTATGAAACAGTTTCAAAAGCAGGGCGGAGTTTCCTTTTTGCTTGTGCACTGTTCAGATGAAGAGGAATATTTTTTCCTGCCCTTTGAAATTCTTGAAAGGTATTGGAATGAGGCTCAGGCAGGAGGACGAAAGTCAATACCTTATTCCGCTTTTGATAAGAAATACCTGGTACATAACAAAAACGGCTGTCCCGTGCATTATTTGGAGGCGATAAATACTTATTTAACGGAGGAACGGCTTTGAAGGCTTTTGTACTTATATTTTGTCTTAGTATATTCGGAATAAACATTGGAAACGTTGAAAAGGCGGAAAATGTAAAAACAGAATACATTCCTTACGGTATATATGTTAAAAGTGACAGAGATAAGGCTCTGCTTGAAGGGGACAAATGTATGAGCGGCGTATATATATGGGAGGAAAATATATATTCTGACATAAAAAATTTTGAGGAAAAAACTTTGACTTCAAATGATATATATATAAGCAGGCTTATTCCGGGAGAGGACTTTCCAAAGGGAGAGATAATAGACTGTTATGCAAAGGGAAAACAGCCTATGCTTATAATTGAAAAGGGCTTTGGCAGCAGTCAAATAATGAAAGCGGCAGAAATATGCGGAAATATTAATATCCCCCTGTTTGTTGAAATAAAAGATAATGACAAAGAGGTGTATGAATGTTTTGCTGAAATATTCAGAGAATATGCTCCCAGAAGTGTTATGGTCTATGGTATTGATTCGGCAGATAACGTGGATATGTTTCCCGACGAGAATTTGGTTGATTGGATAGCTATTGAAGCAAAGGAAAAAATGAAAAACGGCATTATAATGTCTGAATACGAAAATATAAGCTCTAAGTGTAATTATTTTAAAAATAAAACACTTATGCTCAATATAAGTGTGCCTAATTTTTCAATTGAAAAGTGTAATTATGCATATAATGAGGCTGCAAATGAAATATCAAGGCTTTATTCCCTTGCTCTTGACTACGGAAACGTAGGGGCTGTAAATTATATAAGCATAATAGAAAAAAACGAAAATACTGTAAGCTGTAATTACAGAATAACGGAAAATCAAATTATTACAGAGGCTTTTAAAAGAGGTGTAGAAGGACTTGAAAAGGACAGATATTGGACATTGACCCCTTATGCGGCTTATGTATGGGGAAGCAATGTTATTGTTTCAAATGAATGTGTTAAAAGCCTTGGTCTAAAGGGTGAATTTGTAAACAGTGGGTTTTCAAAAATAAAAGCAAGCGGTTTTAATAAATCTGAAAGAAAGGTATTTGTAAATTCTTAAATTTTGTAGTATACTATAAATAATATACTATGAAACATATTGTTTAGGCAGCAGCGGAGGAAATATATGAATTTTTACGAACAAATTATAACAGCGGTGTACAAATTTCAAAGTTATCCCAAACTCATTATGCAAAGGTTTGGGAGTGTGGTTTGCTATCTATTTTTATTTACGGTAATTATATCTGTCTTAAGTGCCATACCGTATATGATCGCATACAAAAAGCTGGGAGGCATATCGGGAATAGCGGATAAATATGTTCCCGAATTTTCAATTGAAAACGGAAAGCTCAAATGCGAAAGTATAGATTACAATGATGAAATGATGGGTGTGAGAATATATATTGACAGCAATGAAAAGGCTGAAAGCGTAGATGTGGGCAACAGCACTGTTTATATTATTGCAGACAGCGATAAAATGATAGTGGGAAACGGTATGCAGAAAAGAGTTATTGAATTCAGTCAGTTTAAGGGCGAGTATATTAATAAGGATATGCTTATTGATTTTCTCTCAAGTAAAAGAGTAAGGCTTGCAATGTTTACGATACTTATGGTGACTACTGTGTTTTCTTTGTGTATTGGAACATTGGTATGGCTTATTGTATTAAGTGCGGTCGCATCTCTTATAAATGCCTGTATAGTAAGAGCAAATATAGGGTACGGAGATATTCTTAAGCTGTGTGTATATGCAAGAACCTTCCCCAGCATTATAGTTATGATAATGGGAATGTTTGGTATGGTATATGTTGAAGTGCTTTTCTGGGGATTGTTCATTACATATGTTTATTTGGGACTTAAAAATATTAAAAAGCAGGAAGCTGTGATTTTGGCTGAACTGTAGGAGGATCGAATATGGCTTATCAGGCTTTATACAGAAGATTAAGACCTCAGAGGTTTGAGGACGTTGCAGGTCAGGAGCATATTATAAAAACTCTTGAAAATCAGATAGAAAACAACAGAATAAATCACGCATATCTTTTCTGCGGAACAAGAGGTACGGGAAAAACAACTACGGCAAAAATATTTGCAAGAGCCATAAACTGTATAGGAGAAGGCAAAAAGCCGTGCAACAAATGCAGTGTGTGTCAGCCTATATTACAGGGAACAAGCGTAAATGTAATTGAAATTGACGCTGCAAGCAATAACGGCGTTGACAATATAAGAGATATAATTGAAGAGGTGCAGTATCCTCCCACGGATTGTAAATACAAGGTCTATATTATAGACGAGGTACATATGCTTTCATCGGGAGCATTTAATGCTCTTTTGAAAACACTTGAGGAGCCTCCCGAATATGTTGTATTTATACTGGCAACAACAGATCCTCAAAAAATGCCTGTAACAGTGCTTTCAAGGTGTCAGAGATTTGACTTTCACAGAATAAGCAAGGACACTATGGTGAAGGTGCTAAAGGAGTATATGGAGGAAGAAAATGCGGAAGTAAGCGATGAGGCAATAGAATATATTGCGGAGCTTTCAGACGGAGCAATGAGAGATGCTCTCAGTATACTTGACCAGTGTATAAGTTTCTATTTTGATCAAGAGGTTACTGTTGACAAGGTTATGGAAATTACAGGCTCTGTTGACAGGTCGGTTTTCTTTGAGCTTACGGAGGCTATGAATGTAAGCGATAGCGGTAAATGTATGGACATAATAGATAAAATCGTGATACAGGGAAGAGATATAGGTCAGTTTGTATTTGATTTGATAACACATTTCAGAAATATACTTTTGGCGGTTTCAACAGAGGGTGAAACAAAGGCTCTTGATTATTCCAAGGATTATGTGGACAAGTTAAGAGAGCAGGGCAAAAGTATAGGCTATGAATATGTTATGAGCCTTATTTCCGCTTTTTCGGAGCTTGCAAATCAGATCAAGTTCAGTGCCAATCCAAGGATCTTGCTTGAGGTTTGTGCAATAAAAGGCTGTAATCCCGTTGTTTCATATGACTTTGGCAGTGTGAATAAAAGACTGAAAACCTTGGAGGAAAAAATTGAAAAGGGTGCAGTCTTAAGTGCTCCTGTTGTGGCAGCAGAAAATGTAAGGCAGGAAAATGCAGCTGATGAAAAAAAAGAGGAGGCTGTTGTAATTGAAAAGGCTGTACCGGAGGATATTAAAAATGTAATTTCAATGTGGAATAAATTTGTTAAGTCCGTTGGCAGTGATATGCTTAGATCTATGATCTCAACACAGGCAAGACCTGCCTTTCTTGAGGATGACTATTTAACTCTTGTGACTTTAAATAACGGGTCGCTTTTTTATTTGGAATCTCATATGGAGGAAGTAAAAAAGAGCTTTGAAAATTATTTCGGAAAGGATTTTGAAATAAGAGTTATGACAGAGGACAAATACAACAAAAGGCACATTGAAAAATACGGGGCTAAGGATCCCGAGCTTAAGGAGCTTAGAAAAGAGGATTTTAACGTGTTGGGGGATTTTGTCCAGTTTGAAGAATAATGTGAGGTATAGTCATAAAAATATATTGATATTTTTTATAAATTATAATATAATATTGAATAAATGCGTAATTTAAGGAGGAAAGAAATATGGCAAAAGGTGGTTTCGGAGGTATGGGCGGCTTCGGCGGAATGAATATGAACAATCTTATGAAGCAGGCACAGAAAATGCAGAAGCAAATGGAGCAGGCACAGCAGGAGCTTGAAACAAAGGAATTTGAGGTGACAAGCGGCGGCGGTGCTGTGAAAATAACAATTACGGGCAAGAAGGTCATTAAGGCAATTGAAATTGATCCCGATGTTGTGGATCCCGATGATGTTGAAATGCTCCAGGATCTTGTAATGACTGCCGTAAATGAAGCAATACGTCAGGCTGAAGAGGCTGCAACAAATGCTATGGGCGGAATTACGGGCGGACTTGGAAACGGTCTTTTCTAGGAGAGATATTAATGAATTATTACGGTGAGTCTGTAACAAGGCTTATTGAGCAGCTTTCAAGGCTTCCCGGAATAGGTGGGAAGTCTGCTCAAAGGCTGGCTTTTTATATTATAAATATGCCTGAGGATGAGGCAAGAGTATTGGCTGAAAGCATTGTTTCAGCTAAAACAGAGGTTAAATACTGTTCAGTGTGCTGTAATCTCACGGACAGTGATCCCTGTGCTGTATGTTCAAACGAAAGACGGGATCACAGCATAATTATGGTTGTTGAAAGTCCGAGAGATATGGCGGCTTATGAAAAAACAAAGGGCTATAACGGACTTTATCATATTCTTCACGGTGCTATTGCAGTAACAAAGGGAATAGGACCTGATGATTTGAAAATAAGGGAGCTTGTTAATCGTATTGATGATAATGTAAAAGAAATTATAATTGCTACAAACCCTACGGTGGAGGGTGATGTCACTGCCGTGTATTTAAGCAAGATACTTAAGCCCTTGGGAATAAGGGTCACAAGAATTGCAAACGGCGTCCCTGTGGGCAGTGACCTTGAATATGTTGATGATGTTACTCTTTCAAGAGCCCTTGAGGGCAGAAGCGAAATGTAGGGTAAGGTAAAAGCACATAAGAAGGAGAAATATATGAGAATTATAGAGCCAAGCTATATTATATAGGACGAGATAGATCCCCAGAGAATAATGAGGACTATTGAAAGAGCAGGAAGGACCTGTTATAAAAGTGAGCAAAATATTTCAGAGGGAAGCGCTGAAAGGTTTATATCAAACATTATAAAAAGAGGTCACGAATCTGTAATTGAACACGAAAAAATAACAGTGAGATTTATATGTGACAGAGGTGTTACTCACGAATTGGTTAGGCACAGATTGGCAAGCTATTCACAGGAGAGTACACGCTACTGCAATTATACAAATGACAAATTCGGCAATGAGCTTACTTTCATAAAGCCTTGCTTTTGGGACGAGGCAACGGAAGATGGAAAGGCAAAAATGGACTTATGGAAAAAGTCAATGGAAAACATTGAAAATGAGTACAATGAGCTTATAAGAATAGGTGCAAAGCCCGAGGAAGCAAGAAGTATATTGCCTAACAGCTTAAAGACGGAAATAGTTGTGACTATGAATTTAAGATCCTGGCGTCACTTCTTTAAGCTGAGGACTGCACAGGCGGCTCATCCTCAAATAAGACAAATTGCCTGTGAGCTTCTTGATGAATTAAAAATTAAGCTTCCTGTGTTATTCGGGGATCTGTAATATTGTACATAAAATAATCATAATAAAGAATAAATTTGTGAAATTTAACTATGACAGCATTTGATTTAATTTGATATAATAAATTTTGTATTAAGGACGAAAAATGTCGCCTTACCAATGTCTGACGGTAAGGCGGCCTTTTTTTGCCTTAATTACAAAAAATAAAGGAAAGGAGTTTATTATGCCTAAGACAAAAATTGAAGAATTTATTTTTACATTACTTACTTCGGGTGTTATGATATTTATTATGGGAGTTTATAATATTGCGGTAAGTAACGGAGGACTTGAATATTCGGCATTTTATCACGAAACAAGAGCTTTTGCTCTTGAGTGGATAATAGGCTTTTTGTTTGCTTTTTTTATAGGCGGAAAAATTGCAAAGCATTTTTCCTTTAAGGTTGTTGAATATGATGACAGACCTATGCTTATTATTTTGACAATACAATGCTTTACGGTTT
>JAUNPM010000100.1 GCA_030536675.1 Clostridia bacterium
GGGCTTTCCCATATGGTGGTATGTTGCGCCTACAATAATCAATACATTTTTGGAAGGCTATGATTTTACGGGTAAAAAAATCGTGTTGTTTGCAACATCCGGAGGAAGCGGATTTGGCAAAACCGTTGAAAATTTAAAGGGAAGCGTATCAGATAAAGCAATTATTAGTGAAGGAAGAATGTTAAACGGAGCATTAAGTATAAATGAATTAAAGGCTTGGGCGGAAGGCTTTACAGCTTAATAATTTAAAAGAGCGCATTGTATTTTCTGAAATTATTTAAGTGAAACGGAAAATACAATGTGCTTTTTTACGCATATGTTTGAGTGTAATATATTTATTGTTTTAAAGTGAAAGTTGTGTTATACTTAAGCAAATAAGGTGAGAGGTGAGAGTTTGAAGGAGATAGAAAAGGATATTGAAAGCAGGAATTTTAAAAAGGCATATTTAATATATGGTGAAGAGGATTATCTTATAAAAAGATACACAGAGCTTTTGAAAAAAAATGTTCCCGATGAGGCAAATGCCGTAATGAATACAGACGTGTTTGAAGGTATTGGATACAGTGCCGAGAAAATAGGAGCGGCAGGGGATACAGCGCCTTTTTTCAGTGAGTACAGGCTTATTGTTGTTTCAAATTCAGGGCTTTTTAAGGAAGGGCGCAAGGCTGACACCGGGGAAATGGCTGAAATTGTAAAAAATATACCTGACGGGTGTGTTTATTTGTTTACAAATGAGAAGGTTGACAAAAGAAATTCTTTATACAAGGCTGTAAAAAAAGTGGGTTATTGCTGTGAAATAAACTACAGGAAAAGTGATGAGCTTATAAGCTGGGTAAAAGAAAAATCCGGGAACAGGCTTGAGGGAAGTACGGCAGCCTATTTTGTGAGAAACATAGGAACGGATATGACCCACTTGGCTGTTGAATTGGACAAGCTGACAGCTTATGCGGGAAATAATAAAATTACAAACAGGGATATTGACATTGCCTGCACAAAATCTGCGGAAGTGAACATATTTAATATGGTGGCTGCCATAGGTATGAAAAATACGGAAAAGGCCCTTGAAATATATAATAATATGATATTTGAGGGTGAGGAGCCAATAGGCATACTGTCTATGATAGCAAGACAATTCAGACTTATGCTGCAGTGCGGATATTTGCAGGTCAAGTATAAATACAATGCCAAACAGATAAGTGCGGAATTAAAGCAAAGGGAGTTTGTTGTTTCGAGCTGTCTTAATCAGGCTAAAAATTTTAAAATAAGCGTTTTAATGAAAGCAATAGAGGACTGTGCACAGTGTGATACAAATATCAAGTCGGGAATAATTGCGCCTAAATTGGGGGTAGAGCTTATTATTCTAAGATACAGTAAATAAAATTTGACAAATTAATAAAATAAGGGTATAATCATAGTATGTATATAGGATTACAGAATTTTGTTTGTTATAATGAGGTGTAGTATGAAAATTTCGACTAAAGGAAGATATGCTTTAAGATTAATGCTTGATCTTGCCATTAATAATACAGGTGAATTTATACCCCTTAAAACCGTAAGCGAAAGACAGGATATATCGGTAAAGTATCTTGAACAGATAATTACTGTGCTTGTGAAAGCGGGGTTTGTAAAAGGACTGAGAGGTTCAAAGGGCGGCTATAAGCTGGCTAAAAAGCCTGAGGATTATACGGTAGGTATGATATTAAGACTGACGGAGGGAAGTCTTGCGCCTGTTGCCTGCCTTGAGGACAGTGTGAATACCTGTGAAAGGGCTAATGACTGCATTACTCTTGAGCTTTGGAGGGACTTGTACAATGCTATTAATAATGTTGTGGATAATATAACATTGGCTGACCTTATTGAAAGGTACAATGATAAAATAGGAAATGATTATTCAATATAAAAAAGGGATCCCGCATATTTTAAGCCGAAAATATGCGGGATCTTTTTGTATGAATTAATCAACATTAATATTTTCAAATTTAAAATTAGAAAATACAGGGGCTTTGTCTGAAACGGGTACAGCTGTACTGGAACCGTAATTTGTTGTTACCTGAATGTCGTCAAGTTCAATATTTGACATTTTTATATTTTTAAAAGTAACGTCTTTAACATATCCTCCTCTGCCTTTCATTGATTTTATACGTATACCTCTTTCGGTATTTGATATTATGCAGTTATGAGCATATATATTTTGTACTCCTCCCGACATTCCGCTGCCTATGGCTATGGCTGCGTGACCGCCTTTAAATGTGCAGTTTTTTATTTCAACATTTTGGCAGGGGCGGTTTACCCTCCAGCCGTCTTCATTTAAGCCTGAATTAATGGCAATGCAGTCATCACCCGTATCAAAGGTACAATTTTCAATAAGTACATTATTGCAGGAATCGGGATTTAATCCGTCTGTATTTGGTCCCTGTGTCAAAACCGTAAGATTTTGTGCCGTAACGTTTTCGCAATAAACAGGGTGTATTGTCCATTGAGGTCCGTTTTTAATTGTAAAATCTTTAAATGTAATATTTTTACAGTTTATAAATTGTATAAACGAAGGGCGAAGAGCAGCTTCTTCAGTGGCGAATACTCTGTCTTTTGGTAATATTCCTTCACTTTGAGCACGGCACAATTTTGTGGCTGCATCACCTTGGAGCTTTTTCCAGTGCCACCATACCTGTCCCATACCGTCAATGGATCCTTTGCCGCATATTTTGATGTTTTCACAGTTATGGGCATAAATAAAGGGGGAATAATTGTAACATTCAACACCCTCCCAGCGTGTAAAAACAGGGGGAAGGTAGTCATTAAAATCAGTGCTGAACTTAAGCAGGGCATTTTCTTCTATGTGAAGAGTTACATTGCTTTTTAAATGTATGGCTGATGTCAGCTGTTCACCTTTTGTTATTACAACTGTTCCGCCTTCCTTTGGAAGTGAATCTACGGCATTTTGGACTGCTTTAATATTGTTTTTGTCATTTACATATATTGTGTTCATAAATTGATCTCCTTATATAACCGATGTAATAAGATAAGCAAAAAGAGGAAGTGTGATTATGCTTAAAAACGTTGTTATGACTACTGTGCCTGCTGCCAGATTTTCGTCATAATTAAATTGCACCGCAAATACAGATGTAATTGCCGCACTGGGGCAGGCTTCAAGAAGAAGCACTATATTTGCTACTGTTCCTCTTATATTTAAAATATAAAAAACAAAAAGACATACAAGAGGAATAAGGAACATACGCACTCCCACAACAAAGAATAACAATTTGTTTTTAATAAGTTTTTTAAAGCTGCTGTTGGCAATAAGTATTCCCGTGATTATCATTGAGAGAGGAGTATTCATATTTCCAATATAGCTTAAGGGCTGTTGTATTATTTTAGGAACAGGTATTCTGAAAATAAATATTACAAGACCTATTATTACTGATATTATAACGGGAGTTGTGCAAATGGTGTGAATAATTTCCCTTGCATTGGTTTTGCCGCTTACCATACCAAAGCCTATTGTCCATAGAAAAATATTAAATACAGTAACATATGCACTTGCATATATTAATCCTTCTTCTCCGAAAAGTGCCTGAATAAGAGGGAAGCCCATATATGCGGCATTTGAAAAAATACAGGCAAATTTGGCTATGGGTGCATTTTTGTCTTTTAATTTAAAAGAAGCAATAAGGGTTATGGCAAGTCCCAGAATGATAAATACAATACTTAGCATAAATGCACTAATTAAATTGTTAAAAATTCTTTCGTTAAATTCTGTTATGTAAGAATTGATTATCATTGCGGGAACTATTAAATAAATAAGCAGATCGGAAAATGCTTTTTTATACTCTGCTTTTATTGCACCTGCCTTAACGCAGACAAAGCCTGCAAAAATAAGTAAAAAAAGTACAAGAACCTGTTGTGTTGTTATAATTGCGAGTTCCAAAGTAAAACCTCCGTTTATATAATAATTATAATGACTGTTAATGTTACAGTGTATGAAGGAATTATAGCAAAAAAAATTATGTAATTCAATGTGATTTTTATATGTATAACAAATGTTTTACAGTTTTTTTAATATAAAATGCTTTTGGGTATATATTAAATCAAAGAGGGCAAATTAATATTGTTATCGTAATAAATTCAGCTATGGAGGTATTTGAAATGGAAATGTTAAAGGTTTCAGCAAACTCTCAGCCAAAATCAGTGGCGGGAGCAATTGCGGCAATTTTAAGAAATAACGATGATGTGGAAATTCAGACTATCGGAGCGGGGGCAGTAAATCAGGCGGTAAAGGCTGTTGCTATTGCAAGGGGATATGTTGCCCCAAACGGTATCGACGTTGCCTGTGTGCCTGCTTTTACTCAATCGGAAATAGGCGGAGATATTAAAACGGGCATCAAGCTGGAGATAGTAAGGAAATAGCCGAAAGTATTTTGATTTATATATAAAACAGGTTCAAGACCTATTGCCTTGAACCTGTTTAATTAATTTAACATATTTAAAAATTCTTCTTCGCTAATAATGGGTATATTAAGCTCTTTTGCCTTTTTGTTTTTGGAAGAAGATGAAGCTGCGTCATTGTTTATTAAATAATTTGTTTTGGAGCTTACACTTCCTGTGACCTTGCCCCCCAGCTTTTCAATATGGGCTTGAAGCTCTTTTCTGTTTTTGTAAATATGAACATCTCCCGTTATAACAAATGTTAAATTGTCAAGCTTGAGATCAGCCGTATTTTCTTCGTCGGATCTAAAATTTATATACTTTAGTGCATCGTGTATAAGATCTAAATTTTCGCTGTGGCTGAAATACTTTATAATACTTTCGGCAATTACATCACCAAAGCCGTCTATTGAAACAAGTGAATCAAAATCAGCTTTAATTATTGCGTCAAGAGAGTTATTAAATTTTTTGCACAAAAGTTTTGCATTGCTTAAGCCTACGTTGTTTATACCAAGGGAATAAATAAAGTTGGGCAGGGCAACTGTTGTGCTCTTTTCTATTGCGGAAATCAGATTATTATATGACTTTTCTCCAAAGCCCTCCATATTAATAATACTGTCCTTATATTTTGAAAGCTTAAAAATATCCGTATAGTTATCTATAAATCCTTTTTCAATAAACTTTTCAATGGTAGCCTCTGAAAGACCTTCAATGTTCATTGCATCACGTGAAACAAAGTGTTCAAGGCTTGATATTCTCTGCGCCTTACAGTTGGGGTTTGGACATTTTAAGGCTTTTCCGTCACGCAGTGAAATAATTACGGAATCTTCTCCGCAAACGGGACAGACGGAAGGAATTTCCAAGCTGTTGCTTTTTGTTATGTTTTCGGCAACCTGAGGAATGATCATATTAGCCTTGTATACGGTTATTTTATCACCTATTCCCAGTTTAAGATTTTCAACTATACTTAAATTGTGGAGAGAAGCTCTTTCAACTGTTGTTCCTTCAAGCTCCACCGGCTCAAATACTGCAATGGGATTAATAAGTCCCGTTCTTGATGTATTCCATACGACGTTTAAAAGAGTTGTTTCGGCAAGCTCATCTGCCCACTTAAAGGCTATGGAATCCCTTGGAAATTTTGCAGTGGAACCAAGACTTTGTGAATATTCCGTGCTGCTGAATGTGAGAACAAGCCCGTCTGTTGCAAATCTGTTGTTTGGTATTTTTTCTTCAAAATATTTAACGGCAGCTTCAATGTTTTCAGCTGTGACTTCCTGTCTTTCGACACATTCAAAGCCCATTTTTTCAAGCCAGCTAAAGCGTTGGTTTTTGTCATCACCGAATGTTATGCCTTCCGCCTTAAACAGTGCAAAGGCTATAAAGTTTACGTTTCTTTTGGCTGAAATTTGGGAATTAAGCTGACGTACGGTGCCGCTGCATAAATTCCTCGGATTTTTATATTTGTCCTCCGCAGGCAGGCTTTCGTTTATAACAGCAAAATCTTCAAATGATATAACAGCTTCTCCTCTTAAAACAAGTTCGCCTTTAAAATTTATTTTAAGGGGAATGTTTTTAAAAAATTTTGCATTGTGGGTAATGTCTTCTCCTATTTCTCCGTTACCCCTTGTAACTGCTTGTGAAAGCTCTCCGTCAACATAAGTGAGCACAACTGTAAGACCGTCCATTTTGTAAGAAAGTATACCTTTGTGTGAACCCAAAAAGCTTTTAAGAGCATTTACATCTTTTGTTTTGTCAAGAGAAAGCATTCTGCTCTCGTGTGGAACTTTTTTAAGGGAGCTTAATACCTGATGTC
>JAUNPM010000101.1:0-1935 GCA_030536675.1 Clostridia bacterium
CTGTTGTTAAAAAATGGCTTGAAAATGATTGTGCTGAAACACCAGAGGAAATTGCGGAAATAATAAAAAGCGAATATCAGGGTCGAGTATAATTTTTTCAACTTATTTGTAATGAAAAATAATTTAAAATTTGATTTGAAAATTAATTATTGACAAATTTAATTAAAATTGTTAAAATAACTTAGTATCGAGTAGCTAATGCGTAAATCCGGATAGAGGTTTACGCATTTTTTTTATGATACAATACAGGTTGTGGCAGCTTTCCGAAAAAAGTCTCCCGTGAAAACGTATAGGAGGAATAATGGAAGAAGTTTCAATGAACAAAATGGGTGTAATGCCTGTGGGAAAATTAATGCTCAATATTGGTATCCCTATGATATTGTCAATGGTTTTGCAGGCAGTATACAATATTGTGGACAGTGCTTTTGTGGCAAATATGGAGGGAGTAGGGGAATTGGCTCTTAATGCGCTTACTCTTGCTTTCCCTATACAGCTTTTAATGGTGGCTGTAGGTATAGGTACAGGAGTTGGTACAAATGCTCTGCTTGCCAGAAGGCTTGGTGAGGGAGATATGGAAAGAGTGAGCAGGACTGCGGGAAATGCCGTATTTCTGGGAATAGTTATTACATTGCTGTTTGTGCTTTTCGGTATATTCGGAACAAGGACTTATATTGCTTCACAGACGTCAAATGAAATGATACTTGAAATGGGCGTTGACTATTTGAGAATTTGCTCTGTTTGTTCAATAGGTATGGTATTTTATGCTATATTTGAAAAGTTATTGCAGGCAACGGGCAGATCCATATTTTCAACTGTGGCACAGGTTTTGGGTGCAGTTACAAATATTGTGCTTGACCCTATTCTCATATTCGGTTTAATAGGCTTTCCCGAATTGGGTGTAAAGGGTGCTGCTTATGCTACTGTTATAGGTCAGATAGTATCATTTGTTGCAGCTTTTATTTTCCATATAAAATATAATAAGGAAATAAAGAATAATATAAAATATATTAAACCCTCATTAAAAACTATACTTGAAATATATGCTATAGGTCTGCCTGCAATTATTGCACAGGCGCTTACATCTGTTATGACATACGGACTTAACATTATATTTGTAAGTATAAGTGAAAATGTTGTTACTGCATATGGTTTATTTTATAAAATACAGCAGTTTATACTTTTTGCAGCTTTTGGACTAAGGGACGCAATTACACCTATCGTTGCTTTTAACAAGGGTATGAAAAGCAAAAAGCGTGTTAAAGAGGGCATAAAGTACGGTTTGACTTATACGTTTATAATTATGGCGGCAGGTCTTATAGTAATTGAAATATTTGCAGAACCCTTTTCTGCTTTATTCGGGCTTTCGGGAGAAACACAGGGCTTTTGCATAAGTGCAATGAGAGTTATATCAATAAGTTTTATATTTGCAGGCGCTAATATAGCATTACAGGGTGTTTTTCAGGCGCTTGACAGCGGTATTGAATCTCTTGTGGTTTCAATATGCAGACAGCTTATATTTATTATTCCCGTGGCTTGGTTTTTCTCTATTGTTGCGGGAAAGGATAATATAGGTTTAGTGTGGTCAACATTTCCTTTGGGAGAATTTTTAACATTTGTAATTGCATTATTATTTATGTTAAATATTAAAAAGAAAAAAATAGAGGTTTTAAACTAAAATTTGTTGAAAATATATAAAATTATTTACTTTTTTATGAGATTTTGGTATAATTATTATAGTGTAAAAGGCAGGGAGGTTATTGGTATGAAAAGAATAATAACAATAAGCAGAGAATTTGGAAGCGGAGGAAGAACAATAGGCAGAAAGGTTGCCGAAAAGCTGGGTATAGCCTTTTATGACAAGGAGCTTATTGAAAAGGTTGCGGAAAAATCGGGGCTTTCAAAAAAATTTATTGAAGAGGGCGGAGAGTATTCTCC
>JAUNPM010000101.1:1945-6229 GCA_030536675.1 Clostridia bacterium
AAGTATATTTTCATATTCCTTTGTAGGCAGAAATATTGACGGTATGTCTGTGGAGGATTATGTGTTTTCAATTCAGAGAAAAATAATACGTGAGCTTGCGGAAAAGGAGTCCTGCGTAATTGTGGGAAGATGTGCCGACTACATATTAAATGACAGAGATGATGTGTTAAATGTATTTATTCATTCGGATATGGACAAAAGAGCCGAAAGGATAGTTAAGCTCTACGGGGAAACAGACAAGTCCCCTGAAAAGCGACTTAAGGAAAAGGATAAAAAAAGAAGCATAAATTACAAGTACTGTACTGACAGAGTGTGGGGAATGTGTCAAAATTACGACATTACACTTAACAGCGGAAATATAGGTATTGACAAGTGTGTTGATATTATTGCGGAGCTGTTTAAAAGTATGTAGGTTAAAATTTAAGTGCTTTATGTGTAAAAATAATTTTTTATAATATAATAAGGGTGCTGTTTTTACAGTGCCCTTTGTTAATACAGTAAAGTTTTGAATGGAGGAGCATATGTTTAAGCTGCTTAAAAAATATTGGTTTTTTGCTTTATTGTCACCTTTGTTTATGGCAGGTGAGGTGGCAATGGATCTTATACAGCCTGTAATGATGAAAATAATTGTAGACGAGGGCGTACTTGGAATTTCAACGGGAGGTGTGGGTGATCTAAGCCTTATTATATCGACAGGAATAAAAATGATATTTATAGTTATAGGAGGAGGTATCTCGGGAGTGCTCTCGGGAGTGTTTGCAAACCTTTTTAGTCAGAATTGGGGCAATGATATAAGAAAAAGCTGTTTTAAAAGGGTAATGGAGTTTTCATTTGAGCAAACAGACAAGTTTTCAACAGGTTCTCTTGTAACAAGAATAACAAATGATGTGACACAGGTACAAAATCTTGCCACACAGACGGTAAGGAGCTTTGTAAGAACGGGACTTTTGTTTTTCGGCGGTATATACTGTGTTGCAAGCCTTGATATTAAATTCGGTATTGTTTTAGCCTGCGCACTGCCTTTTGTAGTTGCAGGTGTGCTTTTTTTCATATTAAGGGCTTCTCCTTATTTTAATACTTTGCAAAAAAAACTTGACAATGTAAACAGTGTTATGCAGGAGAATATAACAGGCGCAAGAGTTGTAAAGGCATATGTAAATGAAAAATATGAAGAGAAAAGATTCGGAAAATCAAATAATGAGCTTTCTGATACACAGTTAAGGATACTTTACATATTTGCTTATATGACGCCCTTGGCTAACATAGTCCTCAACATTGCAACTGTTGTAATAATAAAAGTAGGGGCTCTTGATGTTATGTCGGGAGATGTTACCCCAGGAAGTATTATGGCAGCAATAACATATATATCACAAATCATACATTCTGTTATGATGCTTGCATCTATTTTTCAGACTGTAACAAGAGGAAGGGCATCTGCAAAAAGGTTAAATGAGATAATGGAAACTGAGCCTGCAATAAGGGACGGAAAATTTAAGGGAGATACGAAAATAAAGGGCGAAATTGAATTTAAAAATGTTTCATTTGCCTATCCCCAGGGAAGCGGAGAACTGGTTCTTGACAACATAAATATTAAAATAAATAAGGGGGAAACTCTCGGCATTTTAGGTGCAACGGGAAGCGGAAAAACAAGTCTTGTAAGCCTTATACCCAGATTTTACGATGTAACAAAGGGGCAGGTCCTTGTAGATAACATAGACGTAAGAGATTATCAAATTGAATGTCTTAGAAATAAGATCGCTTTTGCTTTGCAGAAAAGTGAATTATTCAGTACAACAATAAAAGAAAATATTTTATTTGGCAAAGAAAATGCTTCAGATGATGAGGTCAAAAGAGCTGCACAAAATGCACAGGCAAGTGAATTTATAGAAAGCAAAAGTGAGGGCTACAATACCGAGGTTGCGGAAAAGGGTATGAGCCTTTCGGGAGGGCAAAAGCAGAGAATAGCCATAAGCAGAGCTTTAATTAAAAATGCAGAAATACTTATATTTGACGATACAACAAGTGCTCTTGACCTAAAAACGGAGGCAAGGCTTTATAATGCCCTTAACAATGATTATAAAAATGTGACAAAAATAATAATAGCTCAAAGAATCACTTCCGTTAAAGATGCTGACAGAATTGCAGTAATAGACAAGGGAAAAATATCCGGCTGTGATACTCACGAAAATCTTATGAAAAATAATGAAATATACCAAGATATATATAATTCACAGCTTAAGGGAGGTGTGGTTAATGAGCAGTAAATCCAATGTGAATATAAAAATACCGGGAATGAGAGGACCGAGAACTTTTTCGGAGGTGGAAAAGCCGAAGGACGGCAAAAAAACACTTTTGAATCTTATGAATTATTTTCAAAAGGAAATGAAATTAATTATTTTGCTTGTTTTAATAGTTGTGATAGTTGTAGTATGCTCCGTTTACACTCCCGACCTGCAAAGCAAGGCTGTTGACAGCATTACGGAAGGAGAATTTCAAAATACCGGCAAAATACTTTTTGTTATGCTGTGTGTGTACTGTGTTTACAGCTTAGGCGTGTTTTTGCAGAACATTATAAGTGCAAAATTAAGTCAGAAAATCGTTAAAAGAATGAGAGGAGATCTGTTTGAAAAAATAGTAAGACTGCCTATTTCTTATATTGATAACCATTCCCACGGAGATATAATGAGCAGAATGACAAACGATGTTGAAAATATATCTAATACTGTTTCACAGTCTGTTGGCTCTTTGGTATCGGGAGTGCTTACAATTATAGGGACTGTAATAATGATGGTTTTAATGTGCCCGAGGCTTGCGCTGCTCTCCTGCCTTACTGTAATATTGACTGTTATCGTAACAAAATATTTGTCGGGTATTATGAGGAAATTTTTTACAAAAAGACAGGTCTTATTAGGTGAGTTAAATTCAATAGTGGAAGAAAAGGTCACAGGTTATAAGACTACGGCTGCTTACGGAAGAGAAAGACAGGTCGTAAGGGAATTTGAAAAAAGCTCAGATGAGCTTACAAAAACGGGAATTATAGCCGAGATCTTAGGTGGTTCAATGGGTCCCGTAATGAATGTTATAAATAATATAGGATTTGTTATTATTGCCGCATTTGGGGGATATTTTGCATTTAACGGAATTATATCAATAGGTGTGGTTTCAGCTTTTATTGTGTATGCAAAGCAGTTTGGCAGACCCATAAACGAAATTGCAAATGTTTACGGGCAGATACAGACTGCCGTTGCAGGTGCTGAAAGAATATTTGATATTATGGAGGAGAAAAGCGAGGATAAGGGCGGAAATGAAAATATGAACAATTCCAAGGGCGTCATAGAATTTAAAAACGTAAATTTTTCTTATCCAAACGGAAAGCAGGTGCTTTTTGACTTTAATTTAAAAGTAGAGGCAGGTCAGAAGGTGGCTTTGGTAGGAGCAACGGGAAGCGGCAAGACAACTGTTGTAAATTTATTAATGAGGTTTTATGATACGGACAAGGGAGAAATATTGGTTGACGGAGTAAATATAAGAAACATTGATTTGGACGAGCTGAGAAAAAATACAGCCATTGTTTTGCAGGACACTGTGTTGTTTTCAGATACCATAGAAAATAATATTAAATATTCAAATCCCCATATAGACAGGGAGGAAGTTAAAAGGGCTGCGGAATTGAGCAACTGTATGGATATGATAGAGCATATGCCTCTTAAATTTGATACTTTGTTAAGTGAAGCAGGTGAAAATATATCCCAGGGACAAAGACAGCTTTTGTCAATAGCGAGAGCCTTTGCTTCAAAGCCTAAAATTCTTATACTTGATGAGGCAACTTCAAGTGTTGATACAAGAACGGAAAAGAATATACAGGACGCTATGACTAAGCTTATGGAAAAAAGAACAAGTCTTATTATTGCTCACAGACTCTCTACAATTCAGGACGCAGATATTATTGTTGTAATGGATAAGGGAAGAATAGAAGAAAGAGGGAATCATAAAGAGCTTATTGAAAAAAGAGGTAAATATTATGAGCTTTATATGACACAGTTTGGAGGAGGGGAAATATAAAACAAAGCTGCCGCAATTTGTTTTGCGGCAGTTCTGGCTGTCGAAAAAGTCGACAGCCTTGAAAGAAATGCTTACATTTCTTTCAGTTATCTAAGGAAGGAACTACCAAGTTTTCCGCAAACAAGCTGAAAAAACAGCTTGTTTACAGAAAAGTTCCTGTCCTCGGCTGCATAAGCGAGCAGTATTGCAAAGCAATACGACCAGCTTCGGCGAAAATGCGAT
>JAUNPM010000102.1 GCA_030536675.1 Clostridia bacterium
ACCCATTTTTTCCATATTTTTAAATATCATAAAAGGATTAGGGCGTCCTTGTCCTTTGACCTGATCGGAATTTATCCAACAGTCTGTAATTATGCCGTTTTTAGCTGATAATTTTGTTAAAAAATCCATTACTTCAGTTGAATAACTTGTTGTAGAGCCTATTTTGATGCCTGAGTCCCTTAATGTTTCAAGAGTTTTTACAACGTGCTCTTTGGGAGCTGAATATTTTTCGACTTTTTCAAATATCTTATATTCAAAATGTCTGTTAAGCTCTCTTACATCACCTTCATTAGGTTCCATACCCGTATTTTTTAACCATAATTCAGATATTCGTTTACTTTCTAAAATTGATCTTATATGATCGACTTTTTCTATACCCATTTTAGTACGTATTTCTTTTGTTGTAAGCTCTATTCCGTATTCTTGAAAAATTTCCCTGTAATTTTCTTCCGTTGCCATACAGCCGTAATCAACCAATGTACCTGACCAGTCTAAAATGACTGCTTTAATTTTTCTCATAAAAACACATCCTTATATTAATATACACTTATTAATATTATAACATAAAAACTATAATATTTCAACAATTTTAGGTAAAATATATATTAAATTATTGTTTTAAATTCCCTATATTTGTATATTTATATTAAATAATGTTATACATATTTACAGACAAGTTTTAAAAAACTTGCAATTTGTAGATATATGGTGTATTATACTTATATAGTATATTGGCTTTAGCTGCCTGCATATAAATTGTTATTAAGCTTTAATGGTTTTATTTACGTTAAAGCAAGGAGGAAATAAAATGTCTGCCAAGGGAAATATTGATAATAAAAATAACAATATAATAAAAGACGAAAATAAAAGTAAAATTTATTTGGATAATTTTGCAGATAATGTTAAAGAGCAAACAAAGCATAAGCGTAAACTTATTCTGAAATTCAGCAATGTAAATAAAAAAATTGCATTTAAAAATGTAATAAAGGACTGTAATATTACTTTAAATAAAGGAGAAATATTGGCGGTTCTTGCTCCCGAGGGACAGGGAAAATCAACTTTGGCTAAACTTGCCGCAGGTCTTATAAAGCCTACTGAAGGTGATGTTGTAATAAGAGGTGTCAAAGCGGGAAGAATAACCAATTCAATTGTAAGCTATCAGCCTGATATTCCGTTTTTTAAGTATGATTACACTGTTTCAGATGTATTGAATATGTATGGCAGATTTTTTAAAGACTTTAGTTATAAAAGGGCTTATCAGCTTTTAAAACATTTTGATATTTCAAGACGTACAAAGTTTGAAAATCTTTCCACAACTGCTCTTTTTATTGTGGAGGTTATATTGACATCAAGCAGAAGAGCAAGCCTTTATATTTTTGACGATCCCCTTGTGCATTGTGATCCCAAATACAGAGATGAAATAATTAAAATGATCGACCCATGCAGAAAAAACGGAGCTGTGCTTCTTTTTTCACAAACAGCAAACGGACTTGATGATATAACCGATAAGGTTGTATTTTTAAGACACGGTGAAATAATCAAAGAATTTTATGATGCCGATTCCTTTGAAAAAGAATTTGGAAACTCTCTTTTAAACGATGCATATAAGGAGGTGTTTAAGCGTGCTTAATCTCTTATATTATGATATGAAAGCCACAGTAAAAAGAAGCTGGTATTACATAGTTATAATATCAATTTTGGCTGTAATTGTGCGATTTTTATGCAGTGATGCATTTATATCTTTTTTTACGGATATTAATTTTATATACGGATATGTAGTTGGAGTAGTGGCGGCAGGTTTTTTAGGAGCTTTTGGCATACTTATAACTCTCATAATCGTTGTATATCAAACACAGTGGTTTGATGAAAATATACTTTCATCTCAGGGGCAGTTGACAAATATGCTTCCTGTTGCAAGCTGGCAGATCATTTTAAGTAAGATAGTTACGGCGCTTATATGGAGTTTAATAATAGTTCTTATGGCTGTAGGTATCGTATGTATAGTATTGGTCGGTACCGAATATTTTGAAGGATTTGCAAAAACCGTTGTGGAAATAGGTGCTGATAACAATGTGGATATTAGCCTTGGAGGACTTATAACATCGGCAGGCTTTTATATTGTAACGGGGCTTACATCCTTTGTTTCGTTATGTTTTTTAAGTCAAATGGTCGGACAAATTTTTTATGTATTCAGATATATAGCAATATTGTTGGCTTTTGTATTAATATTGGGTGTAAGTTTGTATATTGAATATAAATTTGCTATAGGTTTGGGAGTAATAGCCCCTTCGGGAATAGCAACAAGTGATATTGTCAGTTTTTGTATTCAGGCGTCAACAAAACTTACAATAATAAATATATTTGCAATAGTTGTATATTGGATCATATCTTCATTTATTTTAGAAAAATTTTTTAATGTGGTTTAAATAATAGCTTTAATATATTTGTAAAAGAGCCGGAGGTGCTGCAAAACGCAGCACCTCTGTTATATTTATCTGTTGCAGCCACATCCGCAGTTACAGCTGTTATTGCAACCGCAGCTATTGTTATTATTACTTGTATTATTGTTGTTATTGCAGCCGCAACCACAATTACTGTTGGAATTATTTTCTTCAGCAGGAATATTACCGCTTATACCTGCCAAAAATTCTCTTTTCTGTGGAGGAGCAAATATATCCATTGGGAAGTCTAAGTTGTCAAAAAATTCACAGGGGTTAATGTTTGAAACATCTTCACATTCACCGGGAATACAGAAGCCCTTTGACTCAACAGAAAGGTTTACAAGTCTGAAGAGTTTAACAATTGTAAACAAACCAATAGTGATGTTTACGTGATCTGCGTTTACTGCGCCGTCATTGCAGCAACAGCAATTGTCATAAACAAGCTCTGAGCTGAGAGCAACAGCCTTTGATTCAACAAGTACAAATGGCTGTGAACTTGTGTCAAAGCTGTTTCCGCCTGCTGAAAGAAAATCTGTTGAAACTAAAGAATCAGTTGTAATTGAACCGAATAATGTTACCTTTTTGTTGAAAACACTCTGTGCGGGTATTGTGCATAAAGTGCCGCCGTTTACATTTTTGAATACTAAGTCATAAGAAAATACATATTTTAAATCAACGTCCCAGTAGCCAACTCTGAATGGATTTTGAGTTTTGCTTACAACAACAACTTTTTCAACCTTAAAGTCGCTTACTGTTACAGCCGCAGCATTTTCAGGGGGAGTAATAATTTCACCCTGTTCAAGTGTAATTCCTGAGCAAAATGTTCCGCATACTGCTGCTCTTGCAGGTCCTATGATCCCGCTTTCAAGGCAATCCTGCTGTCTGCAGGCATCATAAACCTTTAAGGCAATTATACATTCGTCCTTTACTTTGTTACAGCCTGTAACGGAATTTGTGTTAAAATCAAATATTCCCATTTTAATACCTCCTATTTTTTTTATCCCCCTCTAATTTTAAATTATGAAAAACATTTATTTTTGTGATAGATTATGGTATAATTATTATAAAAATAAATATAGTCGGAGGAATATATGAAAAGAATATTTTTATTGATCGTTTTAATTATGAGCCTGTTTACAGGGTGCGGTGAAAAAAATGCTCCCGATGAATGTATTGAGCAGGCAAATCAGTTTGTGAGCTACTTTAAGCAAAAGGATTTTGAAAGTATGTATGAAATGACTGTTTATAAAGATCCTTATCTTGCAGGGACTTATGATGAAAATTCCACAATCGGTCAAAAACTTTTTAATGCAATGTCAGAAAGCCTTAATTTTGAAATAACGGGAAGCAAGCAGGAGGGAGATTCTGCTTATGTAAAAGCACATATTGTTACTGTTGACTTTAATAAACTTCTTAAAGAGGTTGTTTCAGACTATGGGGAGTATTGCAAAGAAAATGCTGAAGCAATAACATCAGATCAGCTTGGAGGCATACTTGAAAATATACTTGACGAAGCTCTTAAAAATACCACACCTTATGAAAAAGACACAAGCATTGATTTTGTAAAAAAAGACGGAAAATGGATCATAGAGGACAATGTGGGAGTATACGACGATCTGTCAGGAGGATATTTAACATACTGTTTCAGTGTAAATTCAAATTTGGGAAGCTCCAATTAACGGCTGTATTAAATTTATTTTAGTATATATCTTTAAAAATTAATTATTTCTTAATTAAATTTTTATTTATTTTGTTGCATTTTTCGACGGTAGAGTTTATAATTAGAGTAAATTTTCAATTAGATTTTAAAAGCGTTTCAAGGGGGTTCATTGATGAAAAAGAAAGTTTTAAGTGTAAGCTTAGCTTTTGCTATGGCTTTCAGCAGTATTGGATTGAGTTCCGTTTCTGCTGCTATTGACAGCAGTTGGATTGTTGACTGGACCGGTAAAGACGGAAGTATAAATTTTAATGTTACGGCAACTGATGATAATACGGTTGTTATGGAAAATACAAAGGCTAATAACGGCAAGTTTTCAGACGGTGAAGACAGTATAATTTATTATGCCAAGGAATTTGATAATACGGATGATTTTGAAATAAGTGCAAAGGTTACAATAGATGAATATAACACAATGGAAGAAAGCAGTAACCCTCAGCAGGGCTCTGTAGGTATTGCTGTTTTGGATTCACTTTATCACAAGACAGATGATGTTTCATATGATGACGGACTTTTCTTGGGTACTTATGCGGAAAGTAAGTCAGATGACCTTACTTTCAGAGCTATGTCAAGAAATTCATCTGATAAGAAAACAATAAGTGAGGCGCTTTCCGATCCAATATCCAATACGGGAAGCAATTTAGGTTCATTTACTCTTTCAATTAAAAAAGTAGGAAATGCTTATACCCTTAACTGTGGAAATAAAAGTCAGGTTGTGGAAATGACTTCTTTTGAAAACACAATTTACCCTTGTTTATATATTGCCAGAAATGTTAAAGCTACATTTTCAGATGTTAAAATAACCCAAGCATCAAAAAAGCCTGCTTCAATGGAAATTGAAGGAAGCTGCAAGACTGTTTATACCTATGGTGAGGAGCTTGATCTTACAGGAATAAAGGCTATTGTTACCTATGATGACAGTACCAAAGAGGAGGTCACTGATTATCTTGTAAAGGGATATGACCCTAAAAAAACAGGAAAGCAGACGGTTACTCTTGTAAAGGGAAGTGCGGAAGCCTCTATAACAGTTGAAGTAAATGATTTGGAAGTTAAGGAAGTTAATGTTGATTTTATTCCTGTAAAGAGTACTTATGCAAAAGGTGATTTATTTAAATCCGAAGGTATGCAGATAAGTGCAGTGTATTCAGACGGTACAAGTAAAATACTTGAGCCGGAGGAGTATACTTTAAAAATTGACGGTAAGATTTTGGAAGACGGTAAGCAGATAAATGAAGTAGGAAAAAAGCAGGTCAAAGTCTATGTAAATGAAAAGGAAGGCTTGTCCTCTAAAGTTACAGGTAGCTTTTACATTACCGTAAATAAAAATTCTATTGACACTATAAGTGTTAAAGAGCCTGAAAAGAAAATTTATTATATAGGTGATGAATTTGACCCTAAGGGTATGACTGTTACATCAAGTTATATAAATAATTCGGGAGATAAGGTTGAAGAAATTTTAAAGAGCAGTGATTATACTGTTTCAGGTTTTGAAAGTGATACTGTCGGAGATAAGACCATTGTTGTAACATCAGCTGCAAACAGTGATGTTACTGCAAGTTTTAAGGTAAATGTTTTTGAAAGACAGCCTGAAAGTATACAGATAAGTGAATATCCAAGAACAACTTATGCTGTTGGAGAAGAATTTGATCCCAAGGGTATGATAGTTTCTGTGGTTTATGATAACGGTGATGTTGAAGAAATAGATAGATATAATGTTGACCTTTCAAGTTTTGATACAAGTTCTGTGGGAACAACTTCCGTTAATATTTCAGCAGAAGGATATGAAAAGGAATTGCGATTTGCGGAATTTACACATATACATCCTTTTCAAGAATTCCGGATAAAGATACCTTTTATCAATAACGATAAAATCTATTCTACCCGGGAGGGTGAAGAAGTGATTGTATCGGCAACTCCCGAGATCAATGCTAAAGATTTTAAGTTCAGGATCGAGTCTGTCGATCCGGTCTATCAGGGCATGATCAATGTCAAACCTAAATGGAACATCTGGTTCGGTAAATAT
>JAUNPM010000103.1 GCA_030536675.1 Clostridia bacterium
CCGTTAAATACATAATAACATCTGCCTTCTTCAGGCTTGTAATATAATTCAACATTATCAAGGTCCTTTATTTTATGACCGTCAGATTTCCATATTTCCTTAGCCATTTCCAATAAGACCTTAGTATCAACATTGTTCCCCTTAAACTGTACATATAATTCACTTTTCATATGTATTCTCCTTTCTAAATACAACAGTTAAAACAAAATTACTATGCTTTTATAATACCCTATTTTGTTCTATTTGTCAATATCATTAGAAATTAATTCAATTTTTGATACGGAAACCTCGTAAGCTGTTTTTTCCGCAACCTCTGTTTCGGAAAGTTTTTTTTGGTAATTTCTGGACTGCATTCTTCCTGTCACCAGGATATTGCTCCCTACTTGAAGATTTGAAGCAAATTTAGCATTTCTCCCCCAACAAATAATAGGTATATAGTCCGATTTTTTATATGCTCTGTTTACGGCAAGAAGAATATCAGAAATTTCTCTGTTAAAAGGCGTCGTCCTGTATACGGGTGTTTTGCATATATAGCCGTTTAAAACTATATTATTTACATCATTTAAGCTTTCCTCTGCCGTTTCTATGCTCTTAGCAAACACAGTGAGTATAAGATGTGTTTTCCCCTCAGAATAACTGTTATATGAGCGAAGCTGACCTTTAAGAGAAACAAAGGCTCCTTTATTTGCATCTATATCTATAAGCAGTCTTTCGGAAACCGTTACAGGCAAAATATCATATGTATCACTAAGTCTTTTTGATTTCAGCTGAAAAGTGTAAAATGCCTCTCCGTACACCTGATGACTGTAAACAAAGTCCGATATGATCTGACCGCTTAAATCTATTATGTTGTTTTGTACATTACTGTTTTCCATTTTTGTACTCCCTTCATATGTTTATGTTTTTTCATAATTATTTTCATATTTATTTCTATTCCCCAAAAAAGAATTTTAGAATAAAATTTAAAAAAATATTGAACAAAAATAAAAATAGTGATATAATTTATGAAATTATTATTATTGAATATACTAATACGGGGGAACATTTTATTATGAATATGAAAGAAGCAATAAATAAAGTTGTAAGCGGACAAAATTTGACATTGGAGCAATCTAAAGACGTTATGAGGATTATGCTTGGAGGCGAGGCTACTCAAGCTCAGCTTGGCAGCTTCCTTACGGCTTTGAGAATGAAAGGCGAAACTATTGACGAGATCGTAGGCTGTGCAACAGTTATGCAGGAGCTTGCAGAACACGTTAAGCCTAAAACAACCGGTACATATATTGATTTGGTAGGCACAGGCGGCGACGGTGCAAATACATTTAATATTTCCACAACATCAGCATTTGTTGCATCAGGTGCAGGAGTGCCCATAGCAAAGCACGGAAATCGTGCCATATCCAGCAGAAGCGGTGCGGCAGACGTACTTGAAGCATTGGGAATAAATATTATGCTTGAAGCAGACAAGGTTGAAAAGTGTATTGAAGAAGTGGGGATGGGCTTTATGTTTGCTCAAATATTTAACAAAGCAATGAAAAACGTTGGGCAGGCTAGAAAAGATATGGGCATAAGAACCATATTCAATATTTTGGGACCTGTTTCCAATCCCAGCAACGCTAAGGGTGCTTTAATAGGCGTATACAGCGAAAAACTCACGGAGCCTCTTGCAATGGCAATGTCAGCTATGGGAGTTGAAAGAGGAATTATTGCCTGCGGAAACGGCTGTATGGACGAAATAACCAATACTGCCCCAAGCCGCATTTCCGAAATCAAAGACGGTAAGGTAATTTCATATGAAATATCCCCCGAAGACTTTGGCATAAGCAGAGCAGCCGCAGAAGATATTAAGGGCGGTACCTGTGAAGAAAATGCCCAAATAACAATGTCCGTTTTAAACGGTGAAAAGGGACCTAAAAGAGATATTGTGCTTATGAATGCAGGTGCGGCAATATATGTAGGCGGAAAGGCTTCATCAATTGAAGAGGGTATTCAAAAAGCCGCCGAATCAATAGACAGCAAGGCAGCATTAAATGTGCTTAATAAGCTTGTTGAATTTACCAAAAACAGCTGATCATAAAATCTACAACAGCTAACTGAAAGCATTTCTTTCAAGCGTGTCGACTTTATCGACACCCAGCAAAAAGGTTCAGGCAAATTGCCTGAACCTTTGTTGTATCAATTATTAAACATCATAACACCGTTTCTGAACCTTACTCCGTCCATACCTCTTCCCAAAATTTTATCGGCAGATATTGTATTTTCAATTTCTGTTATATCCTCTTGTGTCAGTTTTGTATCAAGTATGTCAATTATTTTTTGTAAATTTTCCGTATTTGTTGTTCCTATTAAACATTGTATATCACTGTTTTTATTTAATGCCCACGCAAAAGCCAGCTGTGATATTGTCATATTCTTTTTATCCGCAATTTCCTTTAATTCCTTAATTACATTAATATTATTTTCCAGATTTTCGGGAGAAAATCTGCCGAATTTAAGCATAGTTTTCCCTTTTCCGCTTATGACCTCT
Source organism: Clostridia bacterium (assembly GCA_030536675.1). GTDB lineage: Bacteria > Bacillota > Clostridia > Lachnospirales > CAG-274 > Gallispira. The sequence goes on from JAUNPM010000103.1 coordinate 2,528, forward strand.
TCACTTATAAGTCTGTGAGATAAAAGCCCGAATGTCACCACATTTATTCCAAGCTCTTTTGCAGTTGGAATAATATTGTTTTCTATATCTCTGTCAATTACGGAATATTCCATTTCAACCGTATGTATATGATGTACTTTATCCGCTCTTCTTAAAGTTTCCTCATCAACCATTGAAAGTCCTATATTGCCAATGTATCCTTGTTCAACAAGCTCTGACAATACTCCTATTGTTTCCTCTATGGGAACCGTTTCGTCAATTCTTGCAGGCTGAAACAAATCAATATAGTCAAGTCCCAATCTCTTCATTGAATAGGCAAGATGAGCCTTTATGTTAAAAGGATTACAGTCAAGTCCGTACATAACTCCCTTGGGATCCAATAACATACCGTATTTTACGGATATGAAATACTTATCACGGGGAACATTTTTTAATGCTTCTCCCACAATCATTTCACTTTCACCTGTGCCGTACAGATCCCCTGTGTTAAATAAGCAGATCCCCTCATCAAGAGCCTTATGTATGGTTTTTACCGATTGTTGGGGATTTTTTCTGTATGACATACCTCCGCACCCAAGTCCAAGTCTTTTTATATTGTTTTTCATTGTATCAAAGCCTCCTTACCTTTCAGCCCTTGCCCATGGATTAAACACAATTTCATAGCCGTATTTTCTCATTCTTCTGCACATATCTATAACCTTGTCGTCCTCCCAAAGATTATCTTCAAAATACATCATATTTTCAAGAACCGACTTTCTTATTCCGAAAAACTGACAGGGTAAATATTCAGCTCCCTGGGCATACTTAAGCCTCTTCATATATCCGTCGCTTATTTCGGGTATACCCTCATATTCCGAATATATTTTTCCGTTTTTTTCACTTAAGGTTGCATATTGTATCTTGCCATTTTTTATTACCATTCCGCCAACCATACCTACATTTTCAAGTTGCAATATCTGACATATTTCATTTACGGCACCCGCCTGAAATTTTAAATCAGGCTTTGCAACTATTATATATTCGTTTGTTACACCTTTTATATTTTCAATATTGTTAATTATTGCAGGCTTTACAAGACAGTTGTATTTTACTCTGTAATAAGGGGCATTATCAACGGCAGTAGTAACGCTTCCGCTTATTTTCATTCTGTTTAAATGACTTTTAACAGCCTTTATTCCCGCAGTAATACAATAGGGCTTTGCGCTTATGTCATCTGCCACTGAATTTCTGTGCTTCCTCCAATAATAAAGTACCTTTGGAATGTGATATATATTTTGAGCTGATTCGCACAGCCTTAATATCAGATCGTGATCCTGACTTCCGTCAAAGCCCTTTCTGAAACCACCTGCCTGTTCAAAAAGACTTTTCTTAAACACAGACAAATGGCATATAAAATTATTTCCCCTTAAATTAAATATTGAATATTCAGGCTTAAAGTGAATAATTTCAGGCTTATTTATGTTTTTTACAAAGCTTGCCTCATCGCTGTAAATATAATCTGCCCCTTTGTCTATGGCAAGCCTAACTTCGTAGAGCGCATCAGGAGAAAGTACATCATCGTGGTCAAGAAGTGCAATATACTCTCCCGTTGCAAGCATACAAGCTGCATTGCTGTTTTCCGAAATGCCCATATTTATTTTTAATTTTTCATATTTTATTCTGCTGTCGTTTATGCCTCTTATAATACTCTCTATATAACCGTAATTGCTTGTACTTCCGTCGGCAATACAAAGCTCCCAATCCTTATATGTCTGATTTAAAACCGATTTAAGCATATCCTCAAGCATTTTCTTTTCCGTATTATACACGGGAACACAAATGCTTATTTTGACCCTTTTACTGAATTTTTCAATTCTCTGTAATTTCAGCTTTTCCGTATCAATAGGATTTTCCCTCATATACCTGTCGGTCTCTCTTTTATATTGAACCCGCTCCTTTATCTTAAGGGTAAGAGCCTTTATCCCTTTATCCCTGCCGTAATCCACTATTTTTTTTATAATCATTGCTCTTACCTCATCTTTATCACATAAACCACAATTGACCTATTTTTCTTATAAAACCGCTTTTCCAAATACCATACTTCACGATCACAATTAACTTTTGTATTTTATTTTTTTGTTTCATAAGAGAATATTCCTTAAGCATAGCCTTGTATTCATAAGGCACATTGTACTTTTCCAGTATTTCCAAAGCCATTATGTAACCAAGCTCAAGCATTTTCTCAGCTCTTCCCTTATCCTTAAATCTTCCCGTTATATACTTAGGGCTGTCCATATTCTGAGGACCGCAGGCATTTGAATTATGCTTTCTGTATTTTACACTGCATTTGTCAACAAATTTTATTTCGCCGTATATTGAAGCCACTGTTCCTATCCACCAATCGTGGACAGGCATAAGCTCTGGCTCTTTAAGTATATCCCCAAGAGCCTTATTAAATGCCATAGTACAGCCCGTAACCACATTTTGAACAAGCATATTATTAAGTTTTGTTCTTGAAGGGTCTATATGCTGACTTTTCATCATTGACTTTGATATTATATTGTCATTACCGTCAATAACCGTTAGATCAGTGTGAACAAGTGTAGGCTTATCCATATCGGTAAATTCTTTTATTACACTTTCAATTTTATCCTTTTCCCAAATATCGTCCTGATCACAGGTAAATATAATATCAGCCTTTGATTCCTTTATCAATGCAAAAAAATTGGCTTTGGGGCTTCCAGAATTTTCACTGTTTTCAAAAAGCTTTATTTTATCGGGATATTTTCTTGCATACTGTCTGACAATTACTCTTGTGCCATCTGTTGATGCGTCATCTCTTATGTGAAGCGTCCAATCACTGTATGTCTGTTCAATTATGCTTTCAATTTGCTTGCCTACATATTTTTCACCGTTGTATACGGCCATTAAAATATCAACCTTCATTAAATTACCTTCTTATTTTTGATATGGCTAAAACCACAACATATCTTATATTTATTGCAGTATGCATTAAAAATGTCACCGCAAAATTATGCTTATCCTTATAATACATATCGTAAAATCTTTTTATTCCGTCGTGAAAATGCTTTATTACAACAGGACTTTTTGTATGTAAGCCGCTCTGTCCCTTAAGATGCGTCATTTTAACATCGGCATAATAGACCACCTTATACCCTGCCCTTTTTATTCTGTAGCAAAGATCTATATCCTCTCCGTACATAAAAATGCTTTCATCAAAAAGCCCGACCTTTCCCAACACTCTTTTAGGTATAAGCATAAATGCACCGCTTACACTGTCAACCTCATTTGTTTCATTTTGACTTAAATAGTTAAGAGTGTATCCTCCGAATTTCTTTATATGGGGAAACATTTTGTCAAGCCTTAAAACATAGCACAAGCTGTTAAAGGGTGTTGGAAATCCTCTCTTGCAGCCGTGGTCAAAGCTTCCGTCTTTAAGCAGAGTTTTTATTCCCAGACAGCCTATGTCACTGTGCCTGTCCATATACTCAACAGCACCTCTTAAAGTTCCCTTATCCATTATTGTATCGGAATTTAAAAAAAGCACATATCTTCCTATTGCAATATTTGCTCCTATGTTGCAGGCGTGACCGAAGCCTTTGTTTTCCACCCTTGAAATAACTTTAGTATGCTTCTCATTAATTT
>JAUNPM010000104.1 GCA_030536675.1 Clostridia bacterium
AATAATAATATACTTGTTGCTTTTTTGTAAAATATGTAGTATACTTTTAATTGGGTAAAATTTAGTTAATTTAATATATTTAAAAAGGAGACAAAGACTATGAATTACACTAAAACAATTGGTTCAAACATAAGATATGAAAGAAAATTAAGAGGACTTACAATTGATGACTTTGCTAAAGTAATCGGTATGGCTCCCGGTTTTGTCGGTCTTATTGAAAGAGGTCAGAGAGGTACAAGCATTGCCAATATGGTAAGAATCGCAGAATTTTTTGACATTACAATGGATGAGCTTATTACCAAAGACTTATCTGAAGGTAAGGTTTCAACTCCAAAGAGTGTAAACAGAATTGAAAAAGATAGAAAAGCATTAATAAGTATGATTAGCACAATGTCTGATGAAAAGGTACAGATCCTTGCAGCTAACGCAAAGGCTTTAAACAAGTACATTCCTACTCCCAATGCTAAAGATTTAATGTATGATGAATATGAAGGTTAATAATTTTGAGTGACATATTTTAGCCCTGCTTAACGTTATTGTTTTGCAGGGCTTTTGATTTGTATTAATTTTTTTATTTAAGTATGCCGCTTTTTTCAATTTTATCAACAGCTCTTTTTAGCTTACCACAGTCCTGAACAAGTGCCGCTCTTACATAACCCTCACCCAGCTTGCCGAAAGATACCCCGGGAACAACAAGTACGCCTGTCTTTTCAAGAAGCTCTATTGAAAAATCAAGAGATGATTTAAACTTAGGCGGTATGGGCAGCCATGCAAACATAGTGGATCTTGTTTTAGGCACATTCCAGCCTATTGAATTAAGACCCTCAATAAGAGTATCTCTTCTTTTTCTGTATTCATTTCTTACTTCTTCCACATAGCCTTGATCACCTGTAAGGGCTGCTATAGCTCCCGTCTGAATACCCATACACATTCCATAGTCGATCTGTGACCTAAAGGCTTTAAACCTTTTTATTATCTCAGCATTTCCCACAGCAAAAGAAAGCCTCATACCTGTTAAATTATAAGACTTTGAAAGAGAGTTGAATTCAATACCCACGTCCATAGCCCCGTCAATTTCAAGAAAAGAAATTCCGGGTTCATCGTCATATATAAGCTCTGAATAAGCATTGTCATGAATAACAATAATATCATATTTTTTTGCAAACTCAACAAGCCCCTTATAAAACTCAACAGGCGCCGTTGCCGTTGTGGGATTGTTGGGATATGACACAATCATCATTTTTGCTTTCATTGCCACATTTTCAGGAATTGCTTTTAAATCTATTATATAATCATTTTCCTTTAACAAAGGCATATAGTAAAGCTCAACATCAGCCATTGTGGGACCAAACGAGAATATTTGATAGCAGGGATCGGGTACAAGTACAATGTCCCCCTTATTGCACAAAGGAAAGGCTATATGAGCAATTCCCTCCTGTGAGCCGTTTACTGCAGCAATGTTCTTATGTTCAAGCTCAACATTGTATCTGTTTTTGTACCAATAAACAACTGCGTCTAAAAGCTCACTGCTTTCGGTTATTCCGTATTTATAATTTTCCGCCTTTAAAAAAGCGTCACTTACAGCCTTAATGACAAAATCCGCAGGTGGAATATCGGGAGTACCTATTGAAAGATTTATTACTTCCTCTCCCCTTGAGATCATCTCCTTGCTTTTTGTATCAAGCTCTACAAGAATATTTTCCTTTATATTCCCGAATTTATCTGAAAAATTCATTTTAACTCACACAACTTTCTTTTGTATATTATCTTTCGCCTAATTTAAGTCCCGGATAGGCATTAAGAGACATATCGGCAATGTTTCCGTTTATATATTCATAATATCCCGCAGCACCGATCATCGCAGCATTGTCTGTGCACAATATAATATCGGGAACGCAAAGTTCAATATTTTCTCTTTCACAAGCCTTTTTCATTTCTTCCCTAAGATGTGAATTTGCCGAAACCCCGCCTGCAAGAGCAAGTCTTTTAATATTAAATTCCCTACAGGCTCTTATTGCTTTTTCAACAAGCACATCAACTACAGCCTGCTGAAAACTTGCGGCAATATCTTCTTTTTTATATTCTTCCCCTTTCATTTGCGCCTTATTTACATAGTTTAAAACTGCTGACTTTAAGCCGCTGAAGCTGAAATCATATGTATCGTTTTCAAGTACCACTCTGGGAAACTTTACTGCCTCGCTGTTTCCTGCTTTTGCAATTTTGTCTATCTGAGGACCTCCGGGATATGTGAGTCCCAAAACTCTTGCTACCTTATCATATGCTTCACCTGCTGCGTCATCTCTTGTCTGTCCCAATATTTCAAAATCATTATAATCCTTAATATGAACAATGTGAGTATGCCCGCCGCTTATGACCTCGCATATAAAAGGCGGCTTCCAATCTTTGTTTTGAATGTAATTTGCAGCAATATGTCCTTCAATATGATGCACAGGCACCAAGGGCTTATTAAGAGCAAAGGCAAGTGCCTTAGCCTCCGAAAGTCCCACAAGCAGCGCCCCCACAAGTCCGGGACCGTATGTAACGGCTATTGCATCTATATCATTTTTACTTACGCCCCCTTCCTCAAGAGCAGCATCAATAACTTGATCTATTGCCTTAATATGCTGTCTTGAAGCTATTTCAGGCACAACTCCTCCGTAAAGCTTATGTGTGGCAATCTGAGATGAAATTATGTTTGAAAGAACTTCTCTTCCGTTTCTTACCACTGCAGCGGCAGTTTCATCGCAGGAGCTTTCTATTGCCAGTATTGTAATATCCTTATCCATTATTTTTCACTCCAAACATAATACTGTACACAACAATTCCTAAACCCATAATTATAAATAACATTGAGGCAATTAAATAAACACCGTCAAATTCAATTACCGTTTCTTCCAAATTCAAAACAATATTATAGCACCTTCCAAAAATAATATAAAGTCCCGTTTCCCTTAAAACATTTTCAAAGTACTCCTGTTCTGTTGCCATTGCCATAAGAAAACATAAAGCACAGGATACAAAAATAAAAATTTTCCCTCTAACGCTAAGGCATTTTTCAATTTCCGCATTGTTTATTTTATCCATAACAAGCTTCTCAAAATTATGAGGAGGCAAACATTTATTTTCCATTTAATCTTCACCTTTTTCAATATTTATTTTAAGCATTTTTCTTGCTCTGTAAATTCTGTTTTTAACCTTTGACAAGGGTATGTTAAGCACTCTGCTTATTTCCTGATACTTCATTCCCTGACTGTAATACATAACAAGAGGTATTCTGTATTTATCGGAAAGCTCATCAATAGCTCTGTTCAGCTTTTCACGATCCTCTTTATTCAGGTATTCCTGTTCCGGGGATAGCCCGCCGTATTTTATATTATATTCATTTTCATCAGCAGGAACAGTCTGTATTTTATTTTTTCTCATATAATCAATTGTATGATTAAGTGTAATTCTTATGACCCAGGTTGCAAAGCTGTAATCGGGATCATACTTTTCAAGATTCTTATATATTTTTACAAATATTTCCTGAGATAAGTCAAGAGTATCTTCATAATTTCCCACACTTGCATATACCTTTGAAAACACAAGATTTTTATATCTGGACACAATTTCAGAAAAGGCTTCTTTGTTCCCCTTAAGACATTCCCTGACAATATCATAATCCGTCATTATATTCCCACTTTCAAGAAAATCACTTATTCATCATCAAACATAAGGGAAACCGTTTTTCTGTCCTTACCAAGTTTAGTATTCTCAAAAATATCCTTTGCATTTTTAATATACATTTCGGGAAAAGGCATTGCGGGACTAAAATGTGTAAGCCACATTTCCCTAACATTCCCCGCCTTAGCAATTCTTGCCGCTTCTGAAAAGAGCATATGCTTGTACTCCTTTGCCTTTGTAATTTTTTCTTCCTCACCATACATACCCTCACATATAAAAAGATCGGAGCCCCTTACAAATTCAGGCAATTGGTCTACAGGTCTTGTATCCGTACAGTAGGACACACTAAGTCCTCTCCTGTCATCACCAAGGACCATATCCGAAGTATACACAACCCCATCATACTCTGCCGACGGCTGCTTCTGCAAAACAGACCATATCTTTTTAGGCACATTAAGTTCAACAGCCTTTTCCACATTAAATCTACCTGCTCTTTTTACATCTACTCTGTAGGCATAACAGGTTATTTTATGATTTACCTTAAGACTTTTTATATTAAACACACTTCTTTTAAGCTCTTCCCCCGGCTCAAGCTCTGCTATTTCAACATCAAAGGGCAGTTCGGGACAAATAGCCTTTAATCCGTCATAAATCTTGCCAAGTCCCTTTGGTCCCGCCAAAACAAGCGGCTCTGTTCTGAAAGAATTCCCGATTGTAAGGAGAAGTCCCGGAAGCCCTGATATGTGATCTGCATGATAATGAGTAAAACATATTACATCAATATTTTTAAATCCCCAGCCCAGCTGTTTCATAGTTACCTGTGTGCCTTCACCACAGTCTATGACCATCATTCTTCCCTCAAGTCTTAACATAAGGCTTGTCAGGTGTCTTTCGGGCAAAGGCATCATACCTCCCGTTCCCAAAAGTGCTGCATCAAGCATAATATTCCTCCTTCCTCATTTTAAACCCACGTTTAAATAAAACAAGGTGTGGACACCGCCCACACCCAAAATTTTATTACTTGGACTCTGAACTTACATTAGGTGCTTTATTCCCAATTATCTCGCTCTTTTTAATAGGGATCCTTACACCTCTGTTAGTACCGAACTCTACTGTAACGACCTGATCATTCATTTCCACAACCTTGCCGTAAAAGCCTGATGAGGTCATTACATCATCTCCTATCTGAATAGAAGCCTGCATCTCTTTTAATTCCTTGTCACGCTTTCTTGACGGTCTTATTGCAAGGAAATAAAATATTGCTATAAGCGCAATAACATATATTATCATACCTATCGTACCGAAATTCATTCCGCCTGACGCCGCCTGTGTCGCTGATTCTGAAACAGCCTGTGATACAGCCTGAGTTGCCGCATCTCCTCCCGCACTTTCCATTACAACAGAAGGTGAAGCTTCCAATAAATTAAGTAATAAATTCATCTGTTAATCTCTCCTATACTTGTTTGTTATTTATTTTATTTTACCAAATAAAAGGGCTGTAGTCAAGTTATTCTATATTTTAAAATTTCCTTTGATCTATCCCATTAATTTTTTTATTTATATTTTAGCCACTATGACGCAGCTGCCCTGTGCCTTACACATAACCTTAATACAGCCGTTCTCAGCCGTATAAAGCTGATCCTCTCTGTCCCAAGAGCCTTCTCCCGATTGAATGATGCGGTTAAAAAGAGTGCCGTTTGGAGCTTCGACCCTCCATACGGGAACAATAACCTCTTGGGAAGTATCATTGTTATTTAATACAACGATTATTTTTTCATCTTCAGTCCATCTTCCGTAACACATAATGCCATAGCTCATATAAAGATAATCAAGGGAGCCGAAAGCAAATGCCCTATATCTTTTGTGTATCTTTATAAGCGTCTTATAATAATCAAGTATCTCTCTGTCCTCTCTCCCCCACGGATATGTTCTTCTGTTGTCAGGATCGGTCCAGCCCGTAAGCCCCGCCTCATCTCCGTAATATATTGTGGGCGCGCCTATCCAAGTCATTTGAAAGGTAATAGCTTCTTTCATAATATCTTTGTTTATTCCTGTATCTGCTTCCTGTGCACCCATTGTATGAAGCCTGCCGACCTTTTTATTTGTTCTGGTCAAAAATCTGGAATGATCGTGATTTGAAAGCTCATTCATTGCCGATGCAAGGCTTTCAAAGCTGAAACGTGACATATAATATCTCATTTTAGCCTCAAAATCACCTGCATTATTATATTTATCTGCCGAACTTTGTTCACTGTGCTTTTCCATACCCGTAAGGAACCATGTAATAGGCTCCATAAAAGCATCATAATTCATAACGGTATCCCATTGATCTCCGCAAAGCCAGTCTTTGGGGTCTCCATAATGCT
>JAUNPM010000105.1 GCA_030536675.1 Clostridia bacterium
AGCTTTCCACGGAAAATCAATGGGAGCAATTTCAATGGGCGGTAAGAATACATACAGAGTTCCATACACTCCAATGGTACAGCAGGTACAGCACGTTGAGTACGGCAATGCAGAGGACGCAAGAAAGGCTGTTAAAAACCTTGTTGCCGTAGGTGAAAAGGTTGCCGCTATAATTGTTGAGCCTATACAGGGTGAGGCAGGTATTATTGTTCCTCCAGACGGATACTTAACAGAGCTTAGAAAAATATGTGATGAATACGGTGTTGCTCTTATATTTGATGAAATACAGACAGGTATGGGAAGAACAGGCACAATGTGGAGATGCGAATATGAAGGCGTTACTCCCGACATTATGACCTTCGGAAAGGCCTTCGGCGGCGGCATAATGCCTATAACAGGTATTATATGCAGACCTCCTATGTGGACACAGCAGCTTATTGACAATCCTTGGCTTTTAGGCTCTCCTACATTCGGAGGAAATCCTGTTTGCTGTTCAGCTGCCATTGCAACAATAAAATATATGATCGACAACGATATTCCCGGAATGTGCAAGGCAAAGGGTGAAATATTAAAAGCAGGTCTTGAAAAATTAAAGGCTAAGTATCCTACTGTTATTGATGACGTAAGAGGAACAGGCTTAATGCTTGCTGTGGAATTCTGCAAGTCAGAGGTAGGCTACAGTGTTGCAAAGGGACTTTTTGCAAGAGGAGTTATGACGGCAGGTACTCTTGTAAATGCCAAGTGTATAAGATTTGAACCTGCAGCTGTTATAACCGAGGAACAGATCGCAAAGGTAATTGAAAGAATGGACGAGGCTCTTTCAGATACAAAAAAGGAATTTGACTTATAATATATACAGTCGGCGAAAGGAGCTGTAAATATGGATTTGAAACTTAACTATATAGGCGGCAAGTGGGTAGAGGCTGAAAGCGGTGAAAAGAGAGAGGTAATAAATCCCGCAACGGGGGAAGTGCTTGCATATACAACGGAAAGCGGCGAAAGCGACACCTTAAAAGCCATAAGCGCCGCAAAAAAATCATTTTATGAAACAAGAGAATGGAGAGATACAGACGGTCAGACAAGAGCTGATGTTATGCTTAAAATTGCCGACTTAATGGATAGATCAAGAGAGGAGCTTGCAAGGCTTGACACTCTTGACAACGGCAAGCCCTTAAGAGAGTCAGAGGGAGATATAGATGATGCTATTCACTGCTTCAGATATTATGCAGGGCTTATTACCGCACCAAGCGGTCATACTTATGAGGTAAATGCAGGCTTCGGTCCTATGCACTCATATACGATATCTGAGCCTGTAGGTGTTGTAGGTCAGATAACTCCTTGGAATTATCCTCTTTTAATGTCTGCGTGGAAGCTGGCTCCGGCAATTGCCGCAGGAAATTCAATTGTGTTTAAGCCAAGTTCAAATTGTCCCCTTTCAACTATAAGGCTTTTTGAAATATTTGATGAGGTTGGAATGCCCGAAGGAAGTGTAAACATTGTCCTTGGTTCAGGTGGAAGTGTTGGGCATACAATAGCTGCGTCAAAGGACGTTGATATGGTTACATTCACAGGCTCAACAAAGGTTGGTCAGTCAATTATGGCAGACGCTGTGGGAAATCTGAAAAAAATCGGTCTTGAGCTTGGAGGAAAATCACCTAATATAGTTTTTGACGACTGCGATATTGACGGCGCCGTTGAATGGGCAATGATAGGTACCTTCTTCAATCAGGGTCAGGTGTGTTCAGCTTGTGCAAGAATATATGTGCAGGAGGGAATACATAAGGAATTTGTGGAAAAGCTTGTTAAAAAGGCTTCCGCAATGACTATAGGAAACGGACTTAATAATCCCGATATAGGTCCTGTCGTTTCAGAATCTCAAATGAAGAAGGTATTGGGATATATTGAAAAGGGCAAGGAAGAGGGCGCAGAGCTTTTGTGCGGAGGTAAAAGATATACCGAAGGCGAGTGTGAAAAGGGCTTCTTTATTATGCCTACCGTATTTGACAATTGCAGTCAGGATATGACAATTGTTAAAGAGGAAATATTCGGTCCTGTTTGTGCTGTTGTTCCCTTTAAAACAGAAGAGGAAGCTGTTAAAATGGCAAATGATACCGAATACGGACTTGCAGGAGCTGTATTTACAAAGGACGGTGCAAAGGCTCTCAGAGTTATGAAGGAAATAAGGGCAGGCATTATGTGGATCAACTGCTGCCAGCCTACATTTAATCAGGCTCCTTGGGGCGGCTATAAAATGAGCGGCATAGGCAGAGAGTTAAGTGTAAACGGTATTGAGGAATACAGAGAAATAAAACAGGTCAATATTGCTCTTGATACGGGAGCTATCGGCTGGTATGAAAATTAAATGAAGGCGTGATATGTAACGCACAAAAATTTAAAAACAAAAAGTAAGATTCAACTTTTTATTATATTGAACTGCTGTAAAGGGCAAGGCAGTGTTTTGATCTGCAAAATATCCGCCTTACCCTTTACAGCTTATTTGTTGAATAAAGTGTGATAAATCATTGACCCTTCAACATAAATAAAATTTTCAAATATATACTTTGTTTTTAGCCTTTCAGTATTAGATGGATACTATAAAATACAGTTGATATATCTGCAGTAATTTCAACTGTATTTTATATAGCCTCTAAGCTGTTAGGCTTTTTTATTACTCATATTATTTTTTCATTTCTGCAATCCTAATTGATGTGTTTTATAACTCCGCAGGCTATTTTTTCACCTGAATCGCCGCTTGGCTGTGTTCTGAAATCATCAGCCATTGAATGTATAACAAGTGTTTTTCCTAAAATTTCATCTGTTGTAAATCTATCTGTAAGCACGGACATATATGCACTTCCCTTGTTTCCGAAAAGAGGCGGCAGATCGCCTGCGTGATAGGGGTGAGGGCAGTTATTTGGATCGTAATGTGTCAGTGTGTCTGCAAAGGGATCTGATTCGTTTCCCGTGCAGCTTGCGCCCTTGTGAATATGAAAGCCGTATATGCCGTTGTGACATTTTTCATTGTTATAAGGCAAGCCGTTTACTCTCACAGTGAGCAAAACTCCTTTTGCTGTTTCTTGAAATTCAGCTATTCCCGTAATATCAGGGTATTTTTCACTGCCCTTTATTACGGCAAATGCCTGAGGCTTTGATGAAGCAATGTTTAAATTTATCATATCAATACCTTTGCCTTTCACTCTGAAAATTAAAAATTTTACAGATTTATTGTTTTTTATTAATATATGAAGTATTTAGAATTTCTGTGAAATAATGATATTGCAATAATTGAAATAATTTGTTATGATTAAATAAAGAGGGTAAGGAGAAGGAAGTGTTTTTATGATAAAAGGAATAAAAAAATTTTGCTACAATTATTTTATGATTTTAAAAAATAATTCAAATATGAGAACGGAGATTCTTGCGGGAATAACAAATTATTTTACGCTTATATATGCCGTTATGCTTGTGCCCGAAATACTTATAGACGCATTTCCGGGAGCTATGGGTTCAAACGGCGAAATAATAAAAGATGCGGTTATTTACGGAAACATTAACGCAGGTCAAATGCTTGTTACACTTACGGCAATTGCCTTTATTGCGGCAGGCATATCCTCCATATTTATAGGTCTTTTTGTAAATCTGCCTCTTGTGCAGGGCCCCAGCATAGCAATAGGTACCTTTGTGACCTACACCATATGCAGAGGCTATGGCTACAGCTACAATCAGGCTATTGCTCTTGTATTTTTATCAGGCGTGCTTTTCTTTATACTTTCTGTTACGGGAATGGAGGAAAGACTTCATAAAGCAATACCAAACAATCTTAAATATGCCGTAACTGCAGGCATAGGCTTTTTTATAGCAAGCACGGGACTTGCAAAAGCCCATATAATAAATTTTGACGGAAGCAGCGGCTTTGCCGACATATTCGGCTTTGATATGAGCAATGCCGCAAACATAAGCGCCGTGCTCACACTTGTAATGGTATTTTTAATAGCAATAATGATCAAAAAACACGTACACGGAGCAATATTTATAGGCAAGGTCCTTTGTATAATAGCAGCAATACCCTTGGGACTTGTACACGTAGGGGAAAGCTTTGGCTTTGAGTACAGTGCAGACATATCCGCACTTGCACTTAAGCTGGATTTTAACGGACTCATTGACTTTACAAGCAAGGGAACGTTTTTTAAAACCACAGTGGATATACTTGTAATTGTTTTTTCTCTTTGTATAATGGATATATTTGAAACCGTATCAACTATTATTGCTATGGATAACTATATAAATATTTCGGGAGAGGGAGCAAAAAAAGGTAAGAGCATACCAAGAATACTTGAGGTTGATGCAATTACCACCTCCGCAGGCTCTTTGATAGGCTCAACAAGTGTTTCCACCTATGTTGAATCCACAACGGGAATTATTGAAGGAGGGCGAACGGGTCTGACTGCCGTTGTGACAGGTGTGTTGTTTATTGTAACAACGCCCTTTGCTCCCCTTGTTTCACTTGTGCCCTCAGCTGCCACTGCCACTACTCTTATTGCGGCAGGCGTGCTTATGATGGAGGTCCTTAAATTTATAGATTTTGAGGACATTACAGAAGCTGTTCCCGCTTTTCTTACAATTATACTTATGCCTTTTACAAACAGCCTTCTTGTGGGAGTAAGTGTGGGAGTTATAAGCTATGTTTTGATACACATTTTTGTTGAGCACAATAAAAAAATAAGCCCCCTTTTATACATACTGGGATTTTTTATGCTTATGACATTTGTTCTCATACCCAGATAATCGGTATATATTGCTTCACCTCTTCATATAATTATTGTGAAGAGGTGAATTTATTATGGATAAAAGATATTATTCCGCAAAGCACAGAAGAATACGCAGAGGATATTCCAAGCAAAACGAAGATGATAAAAGCAAAAAATCTTTTTTTATACTTAAACTCAATATTTGTCTTGGGCTTGCCATATTTTCCGTAGGCGCATATGAGCTTAAGGACGGATTTAAGGAAAAATTAAGCTCTTATTTAACATTAAACACATCAGTGGAAACAATGAAGGAAACCGCCTCCGATATTAAAAATTTTATCATTGAGGGAAAGAGTGGTTTTGTTTTCGGAACAGGCGGAGATTTTGAGCCTGATGAAGAAACAGTTGAATATGTTAAGGAATTGGAAGAAAATTCTTATTATAATATACAAAAAAAGGCTGAAGCCCCAAATGAAGAATGGGAGCTTCCCGTAGAGGGAGGTACTTTGACTGATGTATTCGGAAGCAGAAAAAATCCCGTAACAGGCAAGGAAGAAAATCATAAGGGTATAGACATAGGCGTGCCCTTAAATACGGAAGCGGCAGCAATGAAAAGCGGTGTCGTCCTTGACAAGGGATATTCCGACAGCTACGGGTACTGGATAAAATACAGGACCTATGATAACTATGAAATCTTATACGGGCATTTAAGCTCCGTAAAGGCAGAAAAAAATCAGAAAATAAAGCAGGGCGATGTAATTGCATATACGGGAAATACAGGCAATTCCACAGGTCCTCATATTCACTGTGAAATAAAAGAGGGCGGTAAATATTTAGATCCATATAAATATTTGGAGGCTAAGCTTGAAAATAGTAATAAATAATTTCAGTATAAAGATCGGATATTCTTTTTTATTAATAATTATACTTATGATTGCTCTCGGTTATGAAGAGCAATTTTTTATTTTATACGGATTTATGGCTGTTCACGAGATAATACACATTGCATTGGCTTTTGTTTTCGGCAAAAGCTGCAAAGGAATAAGTTTAATGCCCTTGGGCTTTTGTGCTCAAATAGACAGACTTGAGGATATAAGCCTTATGAAAAGAAATATTGTTTTGTTATCGGCGCCTCTTTTTAATATATTAACAGGAGCTTTG
>JAUNPM010000106.1 GCA_030536675.1 Clostridia bacterium
TGCAAACAAGTATGTAAAGAAAATAACGGGAGCTATTGCAATACTTCCTATGTTTCTGCCTACAATAACTTATGGCTTTGCAATAATATATTCATTCGGAAAGCAGGGGCTTATAACAAAAATACTGGGGCGACAGCTTTTTGACATATACGGGTATAAGGGCTTGCTTATAGGCTATCTTATATATACACTGCCTATATCATTTATGCTCATTAACAATACTATGCTTTATATGGATAAAAAATTTATAATAGTATCAAGAGTTATGGGTGACAGCAAGTGGGGAACACTGTGGATAACTGTTTTAAGACCTCTTGTGGGAACATTTGCCTGTTCGTTGATACAGTGTTTTTTCCTTTGTTTTACTGATTTTGGTATACCTGCGTCGGTAGGAGGTAAATTCAATGTGGTGGCTTCCGTGCTTTATGACACAATGCTTGGCTCAATACCCGACTTTAACGGAGGTGCAGTTGTTGCAATAGTTATGCTTTTGCCTTCCGTCATAAGTGTTATAGGATTAAACATAATTGAAAAATACAATATAAGATATAACAAAATTTCGGTAATTGAAATTTCAAAATCAAAGGTAAGAGATATTATATGCAGTATTGTTTCACTTTTAACGGTAATATCAATAATTGTTATATTCGGCGTTATTGCCTTTATACCTTTTGTAAAGGGCTGGCCTTATGACATTACATTTACTCTTGACAATGTTAAAAATGTGTTTTCAGACAGTAATTTAATAAGTGTGTTTGAAAATTCACTTATAACAGCAATACTTACGGCGGTCATTGGTACGGCAATAGCATATGGTGCAACTCTTATTACTGCAAGAAGCAATTTGGACGAGAGAATAAAGAAGGTCGTTGAAACGGCGGCTGTGGTAACAAACACAATACCCGGTATGGTCATAGGTATAGCTTTTCTTCTTGCTTTTAAGGGGACGGCACTGCACAATACATTTGCTATTATAATTATATGTAATATTGTGCATTTCTTTTCAACTCCGTACCTTATGATGAAAAATTCACTTTCAAAAATGAATAAATCTTGGGAAACAACAGCAAGGCTTATGGGTGACAACTGGATGAAAACAATTATAAGAGTTGTTACGCCAAATGCCTTTACAACACTCCTTGAAGTGTTTGGATACTATTTTGTAAATGCTATGGTAACGGTAAGTGCAGTAATATTTATTGCCGGAGCAAGAACTATGGTTATTACCACTAAAATTAAGGAATTGCAGCATTTTGCAAAGTTTAATGAAATATTTGTATTGTCATTATTAATACTTGTAACTAATTTATTAGCAAAATTTATATTCAATTATTTAGCAAACAGGAGGAAAAATTTAAATGAAAACTAAATTATCAGCTATGTTTTTAGTCGCATTAATGGGAGTAACAGCTTTAACGGGCTGTGGAAGTTCATCGTCAGACGATGAGGTGGTAATATATTCAAATGCCGATGATGAAGCTGTGGACGCAATGAAAGCCGCTCTTGACAACAACGGATATGAGGGAAAGTATATTTTCAGTACCTTTGGTACATCTGAGCTTGGCGGAAAGCTTTTAGCCGAGGGCAAGGATATTGAAGCGGACCTTATAACAATGAGCTCCTTTTATATTGACTCTGCTCAGGAAGCAAATGATATGTTTGCAGACCTTACATTTGATAAAAATACAATTGACGAATATCCAAGCTATTATTCACCGATAACTGCTCAGGAGGGTGCTATTATTGTTAATACACAGGTAATGGAGGCGGAAAATCTGCCTATGCCGAAATCTATTAAGGACTTGGCAAATGAAGTATACAGCGGAAATATCTCCGTTACGGACATTAACAGCTCTTCAACTGCTTGGCTTTTAATACAGGCTCTTTTAAATGAATACAGTGAGGACGAAGCAAGAGAAATACTTACGGGTATTTATAAAAATGCAGGAGTACATATTGAGGATTCAGGCTCAGGTCCGATTAAAAAGGTAAGAGCAGGTGAGGTTGCAATAGGCTTTGGTTTAAGACATCAGGCTGTTGCAGACAAAGAATCAGGACTTCCTATTGACTATGTAGATCCCGAGGAAGGTAATTTTTCACTTACTGAATCCGTGGCTGTTATAAATAAGGACAATATGAATCCCCTTGCAATGGAAATGGCAGAGTGTATTATAAAAAACGGCAGAGCCGATCTGCTTAAAACTTACCCTATCCCTTTATATAACGGAGAAACGGTGGATGAGGGAAATTCATCGGGAAATCCCAAAACATTTAAAGAAGCGCTGACTGTTGACCTGCTTAAAAAACATCAGGAGTTTTCAGACAGCTGTAAATAAATTGAAAAGAGGTAAATGAAAAATGAAAAATTATAAGTTGCTTACTCCGGGTCCTTTGACAACAACAGATACTGTTAAGAGGGAAATGTTGTTTGACCACTGTACGTGGGACGAGGATTACAAGATCATAACACAGGATATAAGGAAAAGACTGCTTAAGCTGGCTCACGTAAGTGAAGATAAGTATACGGCTGTGCTTATGCAGGGAAGCGGAACATTCGGTGTGGAATCAGTGTTTTCGTCTGTTATCGGTGATAATGACAAGGTACTTATAATAACAAACGGTGCGTACGGTAAGAGAATG
The DNA here is from genome assembly GCA_030536675.1 of Clostridia bacterium. Lineage (GTDB taxonomy): Bacteria > Bacillota > Clostridia > Lachnospirales > CAG-274 > Gallispira. Next base: position 2,641 of record JAUNPM010000106.1, read on the forward strand.
TGCAGTATTGCAGACAGGTTAAATTTGAATTATGTTACATATGATGAGGAATATGACAAAATACCTTCTGCCGAAAAGGTAAATGAAATTCTTGAAAATGACAAAAGCATTACATATGTGTCAATGGTACACAGTGAAACAACATCGGGAATATTAAATGATATTGAGGCTGTGGGAAAAGTTGTAAAAAATATGGGCAGAAATTATATTGTGGACGCTATGTCAAGTTTCGGCGGAGTTGATATTGATGTTGAGGGTATAGGCATCGACTTTATTATAAGCAGTGCAAATAAGTGTATTCAGGGCGTTCCCGGCTTCTCCTTTATAATATGCAACAGAGAAAAACTCATTGCTTCAAAGGGTAAGGCAAGAAGTTTGGCACTTGACCTGTATGATCAGTGGGAAACTATGGATAAGGACGGAAAGTGGAGATTTACTTCACCTACACATACTGTACTGGCTTTTAAAAAGGCTATGGACGAAATGGACGAGGAAGGCGGAATTCCTGCAAGAAGCAAAAGATACAGAGAAAATAATGAGCTTCTTATCAAGAGAATGAAAGAGCTTGGCTTCGATACATATATACACAGTAATCAGGGACCTATAATCACTACTTTTTTATATCCCGAAAACTGCAATTATACCTTTAATGAAATGTATGAATATATTAAGGACAGAGGTTATGCAATATATCCCGGAAAGGTTACTGATATTGATACTTTCAGAATAGGAAACATAGGCGAAATATATAAAGAAGATATTGAAAAATTGTATGAAATTATGAAGGAATTTCTTAATGGAAAGGAAGAATTGAGATGAAAACCGAAGCTGTGATTTTCGATTGGGCAGGGACTACTGTTGATTACGGCTGCTTTGCTCCCGTAGCTGCCTTTATAAAGGCATTTGAAGAATTTGGCATTACTCCTGAGGTGGAGGAGGTAAGAGCGCCTATGGGTATGCTTAAATGGAATCATATTAAAGAAATGTTTTCAATGGAGCGAATTTCAAATGAATGGGAAAGAATATACGGCAGAAAGTGGAATGACGGTGATGTTGACGCTGTGTATGAAAAAAGTGAAAAAGCTATAATTGAAAGCGTAGTTAATTATTCGGAACCAAAGCCTTATGTAATTGAAGTGACCGAAAAATTAAGACAAAAGGGTATTAAAATAGGCTCTACTACAGGCTATACTGATGAAATGATGAGTATAGTGGTCCCTAAGGCTGAAAGTTTGGGCTACAGCCCTGATTGCTGGTTTAGTCCAAATTCCGTTAATAATATTGGCAGACCTTATCCTTATATGATATTTGAGAATTTAAAGAAGCTGGGTATCTCTTCGGTTAAGGCAGTTATAAAAGTGGGAGATACGGTTTCTGACATTAAAGAGGGTAAAAATGCAGGCGCTGTATCTGTAGGAGTAATTGAGGGAAGCTCCGTAATGGGACTTACAAAAGAGGAATATGACAAGCTTACGGAAGGCGAAAAGGCAGAGGCAAAAGAGAGGGCAAAGGAAAAGTTTATTTCTGCGGGGGCTGACTATGTTATTGATGATATAAGGGGAATTTTGGATCTAATAGAAGAGTAAAATTTGACGGACTGCTGCTAATGAATGAAAGTTCATATGTGTGGCAGTCCGATTTATTTTGTTTATAAAATAAAAACAGACTTTAACTCCGTTTTTATTGAACGAGGGAAAAGTCTGTATTTTTTATTATTCATTCCAGTTGTGATATACGTTTTTAACGTCGTCGTCTTCGTCAAGCATATCAAGAAGTTTATTCATCTTTTTAATATCTTCTTCATCTGTAAGTTCTGTGTATGTCTGAGGTATCATTGAAATTTCAGCCTCAGCCATTTCTATACCTGCTTTTTCAAGAGCTTCTCTTACTGCTGAAAAATCATCGGGAGCAGTAAGTATTTCAAAGCTGTCCTCTTCCTCTGAAATATCCTCCGCACCGGCTTCAATGGCTATCATTTCAAGCTCTTCACCGTCAAGGTCATCACTTTTTTCAATAATGATCTGTCCTTTTTCGTCAAACATAAAGCTGACACAGCCTGTTGTACCCATATTTCCGCCGCCTTTAGTAAAGGCGCTTCTTACATTTGCTGCAGAACGGTTTTTGTTGTCGGTAAGTGTTTCAACAATTACGGCTACACCCTTAGGTCCGTAGCCCTCATATGTAATTGCTTCATAATTAACGGCATCAAGGTTGCCTGCTGCCTTTTTGATACTTCTGTCTATGGTATCGTTAGGCATATTGTTTGATTTTGCCTTTGCTATTGCATCTCTTAATCTTGAATTACTATTAGGGTCAGGGCCGCCTGCCTTGACAGCCACTGCAAGTTCTCTGCCTATTACGGTAAAGATCTTACCCTTTGCAGCGTCATTCTTTTCTTTTTTGATTTCGTAAAGTACAATGACTTTATTTTACCATTAATCATAATTTTTTGCAAGATATTTATAGAATTATTAATATAAAGAGTAAATAAACTTATGAAAAGGGAGAGCCGCCCCATCGGAAATACCGATATTAGGGCGGCTCTTATATATTGAAAATGAGATGGGGTCAATTATTAAAAATCAACTTCTGTACCATAGTATACGCAGTTAAAGAGTTTTTCCATAACTTCGGGAGTTATCTCTCTTGGGTTGGAGCCTGTACAAGCGTCGCCAACTGCATTCTTAGAAATTTCTGCAACCTTTTCTTTAAATTCGGTTTCGTCAATGCCAAATTCCTTAAGTGATTTAGGAATATTCATTTGCTTGTTGAAGCTGTCGATCCTTGAGCGAAGGGTTTCAACACATTCGGAATCTGTGCCGTCAATACCTATGCTTCTTGCAATGTCGGCATATCTTGCTTCTGCAACCTTAGCATTATATTTAATTACATATGGCAGATACATTGCATTTGCACAGCCGTGTGCAATGTGACCTGTTGAAAATGCGGCGCCTGTTTTATGAGCCATAGAATGAACTATGCCTAATAAAGCGTTGCTGAATGCTTGACCTGCAAGGCACTGAGCATAGTGCATCTGTTCTCTTGCAGCCATATCTCCGTTGTAGGAGTTAAGAAGATTTTCATTGACCATTTGAATTGCCTTAATAGCAAGAGGGTCTGTAAAAGGACTGTTAAGAGTTGATACATAAGCCTCTATTGCGTGAGTAAGAGCGTCCATACCTGTATAAGCAACAAGCTTTGGAGGCATTGTTTCAGCAAGAGCAGGATCTACA
>JAUNPM010000107.1 GCA_030536675.1 Clostridia bacterium
GTGTGGTTTTAATAGGTCAAAATGTGACGGCACTTGCCGAAGAGGCAGGACACAATGAAAGTAAGATTGTTGAGAGTGATGTTTCGTATAGTCAATGGGCGGAGGAAAGTATAAAAAATGCTGTTGAGGCGGGATTGGTTCCCAAGGATTTACAGTCTGACTATACAAATAAAATTACAAGAGGGGAATTTTGCCGCCTTGCAGTGCAGACATATGTTACCAAGACAGGCAATGAAATCAATATGAGTGTTGAAACACCCTTTACAGATATTGATGACGTTTATATAACAACTGCCTACAATTTAAAAATCGTATCAGGGGTAGGTAATGACAAATTTGCTCCGAATAATTATATTACAAGACAGGAAGCGGCTGTTATGTTAAATAACTTGGCATACGTATTGAATATTGATAACAGTACACCTCAAGCGGAAAAATTTGTTGACGAAAGTTATTTTGCAGATTGGGCAAAATCTGCTATATATAGTGTTGCAGGAATAAAAAGTGGTGATACCTATGTTATGACGGGTACGGGTAACGGTAAGTTTTCGCCGTTGATGAATTATACAAGGGAGCAGGCTGTTGCTACTATGTATCGTTTATATAAATGCCAAAATACAATCAATACCGATAATATAAATGAAAGTGAAAAACTAACTATTACTGCAATTGAAAAGGAAGAAGATGATGTCATTTATCCCATTAACAGACTTGTAAATGAAGGGGGAGAAGTGGTTGCAGAGTACCCATATATTATTGATATAGGCTGTGGAGTGTATATGTATAAAACCAAAACTAAAGTTGATAATGATATAATTATTAAGGCGGGGCTTTTGAACAGTAAGGGTGAAATAATTGTTAATGCTGAATATGATGACATTACAGCTTATTCATATAATAATACAATAACGTTAAAGAAAGATAACACGTTTTATATATATGATAATTTGGGGAATTTAAAGAAAAGTGTTGACTATAATTTATCTGTTGACGGCATACCATATGAGGTTGTTGAAGCTACGGGATCTAATATTATAGTAAGGCAATATGTTAATAAATTGTGGCTGGTGGGTATACAACCTGATCAGGACTATTATATATATCGTTTGTATAGTCAGCAAAAAGCCGCAGATGATTATTTTAATATTAGGGCTATTGATAATGGTGAATTTATTGCCAATGACATATACGATGAAAAGATTTGTATTCTTGATGCTAACGGAAACTTTAAGAAAAAAATAAATTATTCTACTGTATATAAATTGGATAAAGGCTTGTATTGTGCTAAAGAAAATTATGATAAATATCAGGGAATATGGGATTTGGATAAATATTACAAACAGCAGGGCAAGGTTGCTCTTTTTGATGATAAATTCAATATAATAGAAGAATTTGAAGATGTTGGGTTTGAAATTGACAGAGATAACAGAATCGTAAAAGTAGAAGGTTTGAGTGTACCTGTAGAAATAAATTATTAGTATAATGAATATTGAATAAAATAAAAAGGTTTACAAATCTGTTTAAATGTACTGCTTTCATTTATAAAATTTATGTAAAGTAATTTTAACACTTTAATTGACAGAATTAATAAAGTGTGTTATATTTATTAAAAGAAATTGTGACAAGCAAAATTTTGTATTTTGTACGGATTTTGTAAAAAAAGAAAGGTTGGGTTTTAATAATGAAAAAGTTTTTAAGTTTAATGCTTGCAATGAGCTTAGGTTTTGCCGCAGTGGGCTGTTCAAGCTCAAATGAAAGCGGAAGTGAGGGCACAAGCGAAGCTGCCACATCAAGTGAGGCAGGGGACAGCGCTTCTTCCGATAAGCTGATAGTGGGACTTGACGATCAGTTCCCTCCAATGGGCTTCAGAGATGAAAACAATGAAATAGTAGGCTTTGATATTGACCTTGCAAAAGCCGCAGGTGAAAAAATGGGTGTTGAGGTTGAATTTCAGCCTATAGACTGGGACAGCAAGGAGCTTGAATTAAATTCAGGCAAGATCGATTTAATATGGAACGGTTTTTCCATAAGCGATGAAAGAAAAGCATCTATGGATTTTACAAAGCCGTATCTTAACAATACAATGATAATAATTGTAAATGAAGATTCCGATATTAAAACAAAGGCTGACCTTGCAGGCAAGGTAGTAGGTGTGCAGGACGGCTCATCAGCAGTAGACGCAGTAGAGGCTGACCCTATACATACTGAATTTAGTTCAATGCCTACATATGATACAAACATACTTGCATTGGCTGACCTTGATATTGGAAGAGTAGACGCAGTTGTGGCAGACGAGGTTGTTGCAAAATATATTATTGCACAGGATCCAAGCAAAAATTATGTAATACTTGATGATAATTTCGGTTCAGAGGTTTACGGTGTTGCAGCAAAGAAGGGCAACACGGAATTAATAGACAAGCTTCAAAGTGCTCTTGATGAATTGTATGACGAGGGCAAGTCAGCTGAAATATCAGAAAAATGGTTTGGAGAGGACATTGTTGTCAACGAATAAAAATTTATTTTAAGCATTAATGGGGCTGTGAGAGCAGCCCTGTTTTTATGTATTAAGTAAGGAGCATAGTATGGAAATTTCATGGATAGGTCAAATGCTTGAGGGCTGTAAGCTGACGGTTCAGCTGTTTTTAGTTACAATAGTTGTGTCCATACCCTTTGGTCTTATATTGACTTTTTTGTATACAGGCAAAAACAGGATCATAAGGGCATTGGTAGGCTTTTATATTCTTGTTTTGAGAGGAACACCTTTGCTTTTGCAAATATTTTTTATTTATTTCGGACTTCCCTATATACCCAAAATAGGGCAGCATCTTGTTATAGCGGACAGATTTACGGCGGGAGCTGTTGCCTTTATATTAAATTATGCGGCATATTTTGCGGAAATATTCAGAGGGGGAATATTGTCTGTGGATAAGGGACAGTATGAGGCGGCAAAGGTTCTTGGAATAAATGAAATGCAGACTAAATTTAAGATCGTTATACCCCAGATGTTCAGAATATCACTTCCCGCAGTGGCAAACGAAACAATTATACTTTTAAAGGATACGGCTTTAATAACAACGCTTGGCTTGTCCGATCTTTTAAAGGTGACAAATAATATTGTAAACAGAACAACAAATGTTTCCGCTTATGTTGTTGCGGCGGCTTTTTATCTGGTTTTAAGCTACATCTTGTCTGTTGTGTTCAAGCAGCTTGAAAAGAAGTCTGCATTTTAGGAGGTTTAGCTATGTATGAAATAGAAGCTGTAAATGTTAAAAAAAGTTTCGGAGATCTGGAGGTTTTAAAGGGAGTAAGTTTTAATGTGAAAAAGGGTGAGGTAGTGTCTGTGCTGGGTCCGTCAGGCTCGGGGAAAAGCACGTTTTTAAGAACACTTATTGATCTTGAGGTAATATATGAGGGAAGCATAAAAATTGCGGGAGAATATTTGTGTGACAACGGAGTTTATCCCGGCAAAAAAGAAAAAGCCCTTATACTTTCAAAGGCGGGAATGGTTTTCCAGCATTTTAATTTGTTTCCGCATATGAGCATCAAAAAAAATCTTATGTGCGCACCTATGTTAAATAAACAGGGAAGCAAAAAGGAGCTTGAGGAAATGGCTTTTGAAATGCTTAAAAAGGTGGGGCTTGAGGATAAAATGGACGTTATGCCTTCAACTCTTTCGGGAGGACAAAAGCAGAGAGTTGCAATTGCAAGGGCTTTAATGAGAAATCCCGAAATAATTTTGTTTGACGAGCCTACATCAGCTCTTGATCCGGAGCTTACGGGTGAGGTTTTAAGCGTAATAGGCAAGCTGGCACAGGAGGGAATAACAATGGTCGTTGTTACTCACGAAATGGGATTTGCAAAAGAGGTTTCGGACAGAGTTGTTTTTATGTATGACGGAACAGTGCTTGAAGAGGGCTCTCCCGATGAAATATTCAACTCTCCGAAAAACGAAAGAACAAGAAGTTTTATACAGTCTGTTTTAAAGTAAAAAACGTATTTATACTTTAGTCCAAGCATAAATGTTAAGAAAATAAAGGATATGGTCATATTTTCGTTGACGATTTGTAAAAAATTTGTTATTATTAACATATAGATTACTAAGGAGGCAATGAAAATGAAAAAATTTGTTAAGTTTATGAGTTTGCTTGTTGCAGGAACTATGCTTTTGGGAGCAGTTGGCTGCGGAAGCTCAAGCACTGACAACGGGGGCAGTGAAGAAACAACAGCAGAGGCTTCAGGAGCTGAAGGAAGCGGTACGGCTTCCGTTAAAACAGTGCAGGAAGGAAAGCTCATTTGGGCTACAAATGCAGAGTTTGCACCATATGAATATATGGAGGGCAGTGAAGTTGTGGGCATTGATGCGGAAATAGCCGACGCTATTGCGGCAAAGCTCGGTCTTGAGGCTCAGGTTGAAAATATGGATTTTGACGCTATTATTTCATCTGTAACATCAGGTAAGGCAGATATAGGTCTTGCAGGTATGACTGTGGATCCTGACAGACTTAACAACGTAAACTTCAGTGATACTTATGTTGAAGCAGGTCAGGCCATTGTTGTTACAACGGATTCAGACATTAAGTCAGCTGCCGACTTAAGTGGTAAAATAATAGGAGTGCAGAGAGGAACTACAGGCGATGAGTATGTTTCAAAAGCTGAAAACGGTGTAAATCCAGCAAGTGTTGAAAGATACGGAAGCGGTACGGACGCTGCTCAGTCTTTGATTACAGGCAAAATTGACGCTATAGTTATTGACAACGAGCCTGCAAAGAAAATTGCAGAGGCATCTCCCGATAAGCTGGTTAAGCTGGACGAAACATTAACATCTGAGGAATATGCAATAGCTGTAGACAAGAATAATACAGAGCTTTTAGATGCTATAAACACTGCTCTTCAGGAAATGAAGGACAGCGGAGAGCTTCAAGCTATTTTGGACAAGTATTTAAATGAGGAATAAATCGATTAAAAAAACTAAAGGGTGTGTGTAAAGCACACCCTTAATTAGAGGAAATATATATGGAAAAAATAATATATAATATTGCGGCTTTTTTTACATCTCCCGAAAAAGCACAGTGGTTTGTAACGGAATTGTACAACAATTTCTTAGAGGACGACAGATGGACTTGGCTTGTTGACGGCTTGTGGGTGACACTTAAGCTTACTTTTTTTTCTTTTATATTCGGGCTTTTAATTGGTCTTGTTATAGCTATTATAAGAGTGAGCTATGACAAAAAAAACGATACGCCCACAACTAATTTTAAACAAAAGGCAAGCAGGGCTTTATTGGGATTTTTTAATTTAATATGCAAAATTTATTTAAATATAATACAGGGTACTCCTACAATTGTTCAGATAATGATAATTTATTTTGTTATACTTGCAAATTCAACAAATAAGGTGGGAGTTGCAATACTTGGTTTTACAATAAATTCCAGTGCTTATGTGGCTGAAATAATAAGAGGCGGCATTAACGGCGTGGATAAGGGACAAACAGAGGCAGGCAGAAGCCTTGGCTTTGGATACATACCTACAATGGTATACATTGTTATACCACAGGCTCTTAAAAGCTCTCTTCCGGCTCTTTGCAACGAGCTTGTTGTTCTTTTAAAGGAAACCTCCGTTGCAAGTATGGTTGCACTTGAGGATCTGCTTTCTGCGGCTTTGTTAATAAAGAGCCGTACTTATAATGCATTTATGCCTCTTATAGCGGCGGCACTTATATATCTTGTTATTGTTTCTATACTTAGAAGCTTATCTAACCGACTTGAAAGGAGGCTTAATTCAGGTGAAAGATAATAATATGCCTTTAATTAAAGTTGAAAATCTTGTTAAGAGATTCGGTGAAACTACTGCT
>JAUNPM010000108.1 GCA_030536675.1 Clostridia bacterium
AATGATCTGTCTGATAAAACCGTAATGCCATTTTGTACTCACGGAGGAAGCGGCATAAGTGGAAGTATGTCTGATATAAGAGAGCTTTGCGAGGGTTCCGACATAAGAGCGGGCTTAGACGAAAGTGGTAATGACGAAATTGATAAATGGCTTAGTGAAAACGGATTACTTTGAAAATAACAGTGCTCCGCCGATTAAAATACGGTGGGGCATTTTTTGTTGGGAGTTAATTTTGAAAATGTATATAAAAGTATTATAGATTTAATTTATTCGGTAATTTAAGTAAATAAAAATTGAGGAAAGTAAAATATTAGTAAGGATATTGTAGAAAAAATACGAAATATGTTGACTTTATTAAGAAAGTTTGATATACTTATTAAGAAATAATTAATAAACGGAGGTGTCTTTATGGCAGTCGCATCATTGGTTTTAGGTATCGTATCTATTGTGTTCACAGTATTTACAGCAGGGGCGCTTGGTTGGCTTGGTGCAATTATAGGTCTTATAGGTGTTATATTGGGGGCAATGGCTAAAAAGGATCCCGAGAAGAAGGGTATGGCAACAGCAGGTTTTGTTTGCTCAATTATCGGTCTTGTTTTAGGCTTAATATTATATGTGGCTTGTGCCGCTTGTGTTGGTGCAACAGCTAGCGGTTTAGCAAATCTTAGCTGATAAAAATATTGTATGGCTCTTATAGTAATCTATAAGAGCTTTTTTTAGGAGAAAAATATGTACCCTTATTTAAAAATTTTTGGTTTTGATATACCTACATATTCCATAATGATTATTTTGGGAATTGTTTTTGCAAACATAATTGGCCTTTACTGTGCAAAACAGGATAAAAAAATAGATATAAATGATTTAAGTATATGTGAGGCATATACGGGGCTTGGGGCAATCATAGGCTCAAAATTGCTGTATTTATGGGTAACAAGAAGTGAAATAGACTGGAGCAGAATAATTGATATAAATTATTTTAACGGTCTTATGAAGGGTGGATTTGTATTTTACGGCGGTCTTATAGGCGGGTTTATATTTTTTATAATAGGGTGCCGTCTGCATAAAATAGACGCTTTTTATTATTTAAATAAGTTTATATTCCTTATACCATTTATTCATACTTTTGGAAGAATAGGCTGTTTTATGGCGGGCTGTTGTTATGGAATAAGGTATGAGGGAATATTTGCGGTTGCTTTTTCCGAAAATTCTTTTGCTCCCGCAAATGTAAATTTGTTTCCTGTTCAACTTCTTGAAGCTATTATACTTCTTGCAATTTCTTTTATATTGTTTATTTGTCAAAAAAGAAAAAAAGAGAGTATAATGCTGCCGTTATATTTTATAATGTATGGCGTTTCAAGATTTTTAATTGAATTTTTAAGATATGATGAAATAAGAGGGAAATGGCTGTACTTTTCAACGTCACAGTGGATAAGTGCCGTATTGATAGTGATAGCTTTTGTAATTTTGATTTATAGCAAAAAAAGAAATGCAAATTGCAGCATCAGAGATTAAAGTGCAGATGATAAAATAAACGCAGACAACACTGTATTGACAGTCCAAGGGAAAAATATTATAATATAATTATATATAAGGAGGGCTGAATATGAAACAGTGTATGGATTCTGATAATTTGCACCGCAGATTGAAAAAAATAATAGGACAAGTTCAGGCTATTGACAGAATGGTTGATGAAGATGTTCCCTGTGAGGATATTTTATCTCAGCTTAATGCGGCAAAGTCTGCCCTTCATAAATGCGGACAAGTGGTTTTGGAAGGACACATTAAGCATTGTGTGCGTGACGGTATTGAGCACGGTGACGCAGATAAGACAATTGAAAGTTTTACTAAAGCTGTGGAACGTTTTTCAAATATGGGATAGGTGTATACAGTATTAAAAAATTATATATAGCTTTGAAAAAGCCTCTGAAAGTCGGAATTAAAAATCCGATTATCAGAGGCTTTTTTGAATTTTAAAACTTTGTATAATTAAAAATTCAGTATTTTAAGCTTCCTTTGGCAGCCACTTTCCTTTTAAGGTATATATGACCATTAAAAGGGTGCCTATAAACCAAGACACGGGATACAAAACAAATATGCCCGAAATCGTTGAAAAGTGGGGCAGAACTGTTTCTATCCATATTATACGGAATATGCAAAGAGATATTAACAAAATTACCATTGGTGGTATGCTTTTGCCTGTACCTCGTACTGCTCCCGCCAATGTGTGAAGTATGCTTAAAAGCCAGTAAAAAGGACAAAAGTATTTCATAGCTGTCTGACCGTAGGAAATGACTTCCGAATCGGGATTAAACAATTTCATAACAGGTCCCGAAAAAGTAAGCAGAAGTATTCCTGTGGCGACGGTATATACAAAGCCCATTAAAATTGTGATCCATATACCCTTTTTAACTCGGTCTAATTTTCCCGCTCCGTAATTTTGACCTACAAAAGTTGTAACAGCCATACCAAAGCTCGTGACAGGGAGAATATTAAATCCGTCTATTTTCATATATGCACCAAAGCCTGCCATAGCTATTGCACCAAAGCTGTTTATGCCTGATTGAACCAAAATATTTGAAAGTGAAATGACCATATTTTGAATACCTGTGGGCAGACCCATACGAATAATGCGCAAAGACATATTTTTTTGTATTTTTATTTGCTTAAGGGTGACTTTGTAATCGGCTGGCGTGCGTACAAGGAAAATCAATGCCAAAAGACAGGAAACAGCCTGACTTAAATTTGTGGCAATTGCTGCTCCCCCTATACCCATATGTAAAGCGGCTACTAAAAGCATATCCATTATAATGTTGGTGAAAGCGGCTGCTGCAAGATACAATAATGAACGCTTGGAATTGCCTGCTGCGTTTAAAATACCTGCCGCCATATTATATACAACGTTAAATAACATACCTCCCGAATATATTTTTAAATAAAGCACGGCATCGTTTATAACTTCCTCGGGGGTATTCATTGATACAAGCAGAGGTCGGCTGAATATAATGCCGCCTACCGTTAAAGTCAAGCCTAAAATGCAGGCAATTGCAAGAGATGTGTGAACAGCTGATTTTACGTTTTCTTTATCCTTTGCTCCCAACTGCTGTGATATAATTACTCCCGCACCTACAGAGGCTCCCTGACTGAAGGCTATAAGCAGATAGATCAGAGAGGTGCTTGCACCAACTGCCGCAAGTGCGTTTTTGCCTACGTAATTGCCTACAATTATGGAATCAACAGCGTTGTACATTTGCTGTAATAAATTGCCTAAAATAAGCGGAACGGAAAACAGAAGTATATTTTTGAAAATGCTGCCTTCCGTCATTAATGATATATGATCTTTTTTTGGTTGAATTTGTTTTTTTGATGTAATGCTCATAATTTATCATAACCTGACCTTTCCGTTATTTAAATGGGCTATGCTGCCTTTTACAGTATAAATGTTTAAAAGAAATATAGCAAATACTTATAAAGAATAGATAATCATAGTTTACAGGAATGATAAATAGTGATATACTTTTTGATAAAGATATTGTTTTAGGAGTGAATGTTGTGGAGCTGAGATTATTACGCTACTTTTTAGCTGTGGCAAGAGAGGAAAACATTACACGTGCCGCAAAAGCATTACATATAGCACAGCCTTCTCTGTCAAAGCAGCTTATGGAACTGGAGAGGGAGTTTGGGAAACAGCTGTTTATAAGAGGAAAAAGAAAAATTACACTTACAGAGGAAGGGATCTTGCTCTACAAGCGTGCCGATGAAATTATAAGTTTGTGTGAAAAAACAAAACGGGAAATTTCACGTGATACAAATTTGATAGGAGGTGAAATTTCAATAGGAGGAGGTTTTTCTGTTACTATAGCTCGGGCGGTATCAAACATAACAGCTAAATATCCAAATGTTAAATTTCAGCTTATGAATGGTGATGCCGAAAAAATAGATGAATATTTGGAGCACGGCACTGTTGATTTTGGTATATTAATAGAGCCTGTTGATATTACGAAATATGAGCACATTCCCTTGGGAGATTCTGCAATATGGGGATTTTTAATGAGGAAGGATTGCCCTCTTGCAAAGAAAGAGGCTATTTGTCCCAAGGATATTGAAAACATTCCTCTTATTGTACCACAGAGAATAGGTTTACAGCGGCAGCTGTCTGACTGGGCAGGTGTTGAACCACAAAAACTTAATATTGCAGCGACATTTGACATTCTTTTTAACAGTCCCGCATTGTTAATAAAGAATGGCACGGGTTATGCCTTTGCTCTTAATAATTTAATTGATACGACGGAAAGCAAAACTCTTTGTTTCAGACCTCTGGATCCTCCAATAAAAATTAATTATGGATTGGTGTGGAAAAGATATCCTGTGTTTACAAGGGCGGCGGAAAAATTTGTTGAAGAAGTGAAGCGCTGTCAATCAAGGGGAAATACATAAAATAATTTTTTTAATATATATATTTACAAATTCAGCTTTTTAGTGTACTCTATAGTAGAGGTGATATAATGTTTAAATTCCTATATCCCAAAGAGTATCTTTCTTCCGTGTTTGAAATTACGGCGGAAAAGGTTAAAAAACTCGGACTGGATACGGTTGTTTTTGACATAGACAATACATTGGTGCCTTATTGGATAAAGGTCCCCGATGAAAAAATAAAGGCTTTTTTTAAGGAGCTTTCCGACAACGGAATCAAAATGGGAGTTCTTTCAAACAGCAAGGAAATAAGAAGCAAAACTTTTTGCGAGCCTGTTAATATGACTTATGTATACAGGGCTAAAAAGCCGGGAATAAAGGGCTTTTTTGAGCTTATGGAAAAATTAGGGTCTGAGGCTGAAAATACAATGATAGCAGGCGACCAAATATTTACAGATGTTTGGTGCGGAAATAAAGCGGGAGCATATTCCGTGCTTGTTAAGCAGGTGAGCCCCAAGGACGAGCTTATTACTGCGCCTAAAAGACCTTTTGAAAAAGTAATTTTATATTTTTATTTGAAGAGGAAGAAAAATAATGAATGATATATTTGATAAAGTTAAGGGAACCACAAAGGTATTTACGGTCATAGGATACCCTGTAAAGCACAGCTTAAGTCCCGTAATTCACAATACAATGGCTCAAATAACGGGAACGGATTTTATATATACTGCTATGGAGGTCGAACCTGAAAATCTCAGGGAGGCAATAGTGGGAGCGCACTGCCTTGGTATAAGGGGAATAAATGTAACTGTGCCTCACAAAGTGGCTGTTATGGACTTGGTTTGTGATATTGACAAAAGAGCAAAGGCAATAGGTGCCGTAAACACATTGAAATATACGGATAAGGGATATGTTGGGTACAATACCGATGTAATAGGTTCAGCATATGCAATAAAGAATAACGGATATGATATAAAGAATAAAACAGTACTTCTTTTGGGGGCAGGGGGAGCGGGAAATGCCTGCGCCGTTATGGCTTGTGAAGAGGGCTGTGAAAAGCTTATAATTGCAAACAGAACAGTTGAAAAGGCTGAAAAGCTGGCTGAAAATATAAGAAAATATTATAACTGTCCTATTGAGGCTGTTTCTTTAAACGATATTGACGGTATAAAAAAATGCGATCTGATAATAAACTGCACAACTATAGGCTTTGGAGATAAAACAGGCTTAAGCCCCATAAAAAATAAGAATTTCTATAGTGAAAAGCAGGTCGAATTTGTTTTTGACGCTATATATATGCCTTGGGAAACACAGCTTTTAAAGGACGCAAAGGAAATGGGTGTAAAAACTCTTAACGGCTTCAGTATGCTTGTGTACCAAGCTGTTGCCGCAGATGAAATATGGTTTGATGAAAAGTACGATATTAAAAT
>JAUNPM010000109.1 GCA_030536675.1 Clostridia bacterium
AGAGTCACAAGTGTAAGCAAACTTGCAATATTTATCATTTCAAAGGTTTTCTTAATGTCAGCATAATTTACATTACGGTCACCGTTTCCCAAAACAACACCGCTCTTTTTAAATGTCAGCTTAGTATCCAAAGCTCCCGCACACAGTGACATTACAAGCCCCCTGTTAAGAGATCTCGACTTATACCTTTCTTTCATAAACACCTTAAATGCATTTTTAAAATCAAGGGATAATATCTTAACGGAAACAAACATAAACACAACACCCAATCTTGCAGGCAGAAAATCAGCAAGATTTTTAATTATCCTTATAAACAGCTGTCCGGAAGCGTCATTTATTAAAACCATTAATTTATATACAACTCCTCCTACTCCGCCAAAAAGCATAATATAAAATATAGGCGCAATGACCTTTTCAATAGAATCATCCATTATCATAATTATAATGTTTTCAGCTATTTCTCCCGGTTCATTTGTTTCACCGTTTTCAGTCAATTTATTAAATAGCTTTGTTGCCCTTTTAATATATCCTCTTTTAAGGGCTTTATGTACTCTTTCTCCGTTGTCTTTAATATCTCTGCAGGATATGCAAAAATAACATATAATACTTTCCACTCCTATTGAACATATCATATTGTAGCTTTCAACCAGTTTTATTATACCGTAAGCAAGTCCACCGCCTGCGGCAATAACAAAGATAGTAAAAACAACGGCAAGCTTGGAATTTAGCCTTTTATATATTTTCTTAAGCAGCTTTACAAAGGCATTTCTGCCCCTTTTAAATATTGTGGGCGTGCCTATAAACATATCAAGTATATATCCTATAACTATACTTACTATTACAGACATATACAAAACCTCCGTTCTTTAAGATATTTCACGGTTTTATCATACTTATTAATATAATTTCCGTAAACACCGCAAATTCACACAAAACAATGTATAAATTCAAATCACTGTCCGTAATGCCTTTTTCTTTTAACACCTTACTATGAAATAAAAACGTAATAACGGAAATTATTATAAAAGCCCCAAAAAAGCACGGCAAGCTCATCATTTCCGCAAAAGAAACACTCATCATAAGCCAAACAACAGTTACCAAAGCTAATACAACCCTGTTGCCGTTTTCATAACACAACTTGTATATTCCTTCTGCAATATTTGAACTGCCGTTTAAAAGCAAGATCATCATAACTCTTGAAATCGTAAAAACACTGCATGCAAAATATACATACCTCATATTCTCACAGGAAAAGACCCTCCACAGCACAACAACATATATTAAAATGCAAATATATTTTAACTTATCCCAAATATCCGTTACAGCGCCGAAATGCCTGTTTCCCAATATAACAGCCGCAATCACGGCACCACCGCTTCCCCTTAAATACGGACCAAAGCCCATTTCAGCACCAAAATAACACCACAAACCTATAACAAAGCCTGAAAAAGCACCCACCAAAGGCAGAAAACACAATACATATTTCAAACCCTCACTGTCTTTGTTTTTATATAAATTAATATTGCTGAAAGCCGAAAATACATATAACAAATTTTTCACATAATAAACCTCCCATAAAAAATTACATTAATATTTTACCACAAAGAATGATATTAGTAAACAAAAAAAGAGCTGATACAAAACATAATATTTTGCATCAGCTCTTAAACATTAATTAGCTTTATTATTTAGCCGTAAAAACCATATAGAAGAGATTTGAATTATCTCTCTTTGTAATTGTATGAGAACCTGCCTCAAGCTCTACGGTAACTACTCCGTTTGCATCGGAATCATATTTTGTATCATCGACCTTACAATTATGCTTTCCCTCTGTCATACTGAATACCAGTGTAAGAGTACCTGCCTTTGGAGCATTGAAAGTAATACTTGTAGATGTTTCCATCTTTAAGCACTGCGTAAGATCCAAACCGTTGTATGTTACTGAACCCTTATCTGTTGAGAGATTTCCTACAATTGTATAAAATACTGAATCCTTTCCGTCTGATGTAAAGTTGTGTACATAACTTCCGTCAACAGGAGCTTCGCTTGTTGCCTCTGTTGTCGTTTCAGCAGTAGTTGCCTCAGTAGTTTCCTCTGTTGTGGCTTCTGTTGAGGATTCTTCCGTTGAAGGCATTGTAGTATTTTCCGTTGTGCTTTCTGTTACATCCTTTTCACAAGGCATCTTCCAATTTCCGTCTAATATCTTCTGAATGATTGCAGCCACATCGGCACTGTCAACCTTGCCGTCATCGGTTACATCTGTTACACCTGATATAACCTGTGCATTGTCATTAAGTATCATATCAAGAAGAAGTGAAGCGTCCTTTATTTCAAGCCTTGTATTTCCGTCAACATCTCCGTATACAACATCGCTGTTATCTTCTGTAGTTGTTTCACTTGAAGTTTCTGTATTTGTACTTTCCTCTGTAGTAGTTTCGCTTGAGCTTTCGCTTGCACTACTTTCCTCTGTAGTTGTTTCACTTGAGCTTTCGCTTTCTGTTTCATCAGGATCTACCGGATCTGGATCAACAGGCTCTTTTGAACTGTCATATGTAACAGATACCTTAGAAACATTTATACCCTTATTTGTTGAATATATGTAATATGTACCTGCTGAAGGAACATCAACACCCTTAGATGAGCCTGTATCAATAGTTCCCAATATGTTACCATTTTCATCAGCTACATTAAGAACTCTTGTGTCACTGCTCGTACTTGCAGAAGTTACATATATTGTTCCTGCCTCTGCCATAGTTACACTTATAAGTCTTGTTTTGTTTGCAAAGTTTCCTGCACCGCCAAGCTGAATACCCTTTGAAGAGCTTATTGAAACACTCTTGTCTGATGCTGCATAAATTGAGAATGCTCCGTCTGTTCCAAGACCTGTTACAACAGATGTAATGGTTGAAACGCTTACATCATTCTTGCCGTCTAAAACAAGGTCTGTTGTTGAGCTGCTTCCGCCGCCTGATGAATTATTTCCCGTATTGTCAGTTTCACTTGGAAGAGTTGCAACCTTAGCAGCATATGCGTCAGCTCTTTCAGTGTAGAAAGTATTTCCGTCGATTCCTGTTGCACTTTTACCGCTTACATAAGCAGTATCAGTCTTATATGTATATGCTGAAAGTGCACTATCCAATTCAGGATTTACAGCATAATCCTTATCATCAACCTCATCATTGAAAGCAAATTTAAAATTGCCTCCGTTTATACGTCCCGCATTTGCAGTTACATAAGCAGGAACGTCCTTAGCCGCAAGAACATCACTTGCACTTACACCTAGATCTCTTGTTGTATCAAAGTTGTTATAGCTTGTACCACCCTGATAAGTAACAAGAGTTGAAGGTAATGTTTCATCTCTTGTATCTACAGTATAACCGTCAGCCCAGTTATTATAAACCTTTGTTCCGTCCTCGGCCTTTGTTATACCCTCAATGTATGTATACTTGCTTCCAACCATTATATTGTCATACATTTTAATAATACCGCCGTCTTCGCCTGAAAAAGTTCCGCTTCCGTTGCCGTCGGTACCCTGTCCTGATATAAGAACAGGATTATTTGTATTTCTGAAATAGTTGCCTTCAACAAAAAGTGAAGAACCTGTACAAGCACCTGCACCGTATTTTGCAACTCCGTCATAGTAATTGTTGTATACGTGAACTGAGCCTGTTCTTACTCTTGGGTGTCTTGAATCTGAATGATCAAACCAGTTTCTTGAATATGTTATTTCATAATCAGCTTTTTCACCTAAACCGCAAAGATTAACCTTTCCTGAATCCCAGTAGTGATTGTCTGATACTGTGATCTTAGTTGAGGTACCCTTAAGGTCAACGGAACCGTCGCCCTTTGCCTGGTCAGCATCACTGCCGGCACCGCCGTAGAAGAAGTCACAGTTGTGGACCCAAATTCTCTGACTGCCGTCTTTAATTGTAACACCGTCTTCGTCCTTTGTTGTCATATCCTTGAAGCCTAAGTTTCTGACTTCAAAATTGTTTGCTTCAACAAGGTTAAAGCCAAAAAGAGCAAAAGCGTCATTTCCCACACCCTCAAAAGTAATAGGGCTGGCAGCTCTTTTAACATCAAGCTGATTTAATTTCTGTTCTGTACCACTTGGTATACTTACCTGACCGATAAATCTAAAATCAAGAGGTGTAGTTTCATATCCCTTTTGAAGAGCTACAATAATAGGTCCAAGACCTGTACATGTTGTTGTAGAACCCTTACTGTTGGTAACCACATCCATTGTTATTGTGTTCTTTGTTTCTTCTGTTATATAAAATACCTTTGCATTGCTCTTTAATGTACCGTCGTCATTATAAGCACCTGAGCTGCTTCCTCCGTCAGAAAATGCAAAGCCATCTCTTATATAACTGTCTACGGTAATTGCTCCTGATTCCCAAGATGCAACCTCAGCACCTGAACTGTCCTTTGCCACGATCTTCATATTGTAAGTACCTGCCGCAAGACCTAAAGCGTCCGCACGTACAAAAGTACTATACTCACGTATAAGCTCATCATCAAGCTTTGTATACTCGCTTTCAGTTGTTTTCTTAACATAAGCCTCATATGAAGCGGCGCCCGTTACAGGAAGCCATTCCGTATATGCTGTTTCATGCCAGCCCTCGCTTTTTGCGGTAATTTCCGCACCGCTTACCGTCACAGAGCCAACGCTCAACACAGTAAAACTTGATACAAGCATTACCATTGCAAGCAATGAACTTAAAAATTTTTTAACAAAATTGTTCATTTTAATTATCCTCCTTTATTTTAAGTCCTTTACAGACCTTATTACTTTAATAATAAAACAAAAATAATAAAATTACAAGTTAATTAACACTATTTTTTAACAAAAATTAAAATTCTGTCGTTTTCAACAATATTCAATTTAAAATTTTGTATAACATTTCCACAAAACTAAGCCTTATTTTTAACCTTCTTTATTATATCAATTCCCGCTTTTGCGCCGTCACTTACAGCCTTTGCCACCTGCAAAAGACCTCCCGTACAATCTCCCACGGCATAAAGCATAGGAACGTTTGTAAGCATATTTTCATCTGTATTTATATAATTACCGTTTATAACAGCTCCAAGCTTTCTTGCAATATCAATTCCTCCCGCTACCCCCAGAGCCACAAATATACCGTCAACATTCTCACTGCTTCCGTCGCTGAATACGATTTTCTCGACCTTTTCATTTCCTTCAACAGACTTTATTTTCCTTGTATCGCACTTTTCAAATTTAGGAGCAGCCTGTCCGTCTGTAAATATGGTAACGTTTTCCGTAACATTTTTAAGTATTTCCGCCTCGTGCACGGCATATTCTCCGTTTCCTATTACCCCTACTTTTTTTCCTCTGTAAAAAAATGCATCACATACGGCGCAATAACTGACGCCTCTTCCTTCAAAGTCTTTAATATTTTTTATTTTAGGCACATTTCTTCCTGCACCGTTTGCTATAACAAGAGCGTCACACTCATATTTTCCCCTTGATGTTGTCACAACAAACCTTCCGTTGTACTCAGCCCCCGTAACCTCTTCTTCAATAACATCAGCTCCCAGCCTTTTTACAGATTCAATACCTCTTTCATATAACTCCTTCCCTCCTATTCCCTGGGGAAATCCATAATAGTTTTCTATTTTTTCCGCTTTAATAAGAGCACTTCCCCCTTGTGTAAATATTGTTGTTTTTACATTTGCTCTCAAAGTATAAAGTCCCGCCGATACTCCCGCAGGTCCTCCGCCTATTATAATTACCTCTGCCATAATTTCTCTCCTGTCTATCTAAAATCCGAAAAACTGTATCCCAAATCTATAAT
>JAUNPM010000110.1:0-2210 GCA_030536675.1 Clostridia bacterium
CTATCAAAACAACCAAAAAAAAATGAGACAAAAACACAAACAAACTGCTATTGAGTAAAAAGTAATTGAAGAGGGAGATACTGTTAAAATATATGATCTGGAATTTGAGTTCTATCACTAAGGAGGATATAAATGACAAGTAAACAAAGAGCCTTTTTAAGAAAATTGGCTACAAAGATAGAGCCTGTTGTGTCAATAGGCAAAAACGGAGCCAGTCCCGAGGTCGTTGAAAGCTGTAATGAAGCTCTTGAGGCAAGAGAGCTTATAAAGTGCAGTGTGCTTGATAACTGCCTTGAGGATGTTAAAGATGTGGCTTATATATGTGGAGAAAGAGCAAGGGCAGATGTTGTGCAGGTCATAGGAAGAAAATTTGTTCTTTACAGAGCAAACAAGAATAAGCCTGTTATTGAACTGCCGAGATAAAATATAGAAGTGTAAAAAATCCCGTTAATAAGGCTTGAGCCTTTAACGGGATTTTTTTTAGTATAAATGCTTTTTGTAAAATCTCATAAACAATGTTGTTGTTGTAAGAGATGCAATTATGTCTGATATAGGTTCGGCAAGCAGTACCAAAAATACTCTTGAGGGATCCGAAACAAAGGGCGAAATTGCCAATGAAGCGGAATGAGCAAAGGAGGAGTTGCCGAAAAGAGCCGGCAAAATATAAATCAAAGGTATAAGGAGAATGACCTTTCTTAAAAGCGCCATACAAAGTGAGATCTTTGCTTGACCAAGTGCCATAAAGCTTTGCTGACAGCCTGTTTGAAGTCCGAAAATCATCATACCGAAAAGGAAAATTTTAATTGCCCACCTTGAAAATTCAATGTATGTGGGATCGGAAGTGAATATACGGACAAAAATGTCTGAAAAAAGTATTATGGAGCCTGCAATTAAAAATGAACACATAAGTGTAAGTTTTATGGAAAACTTAAAGCAGTCACGAACTCTTTTATATTCCTTTGCTCCGTAATTGTAGCTGAGTATAGGCTGAGAGCCTGTCATAATTCCCTGTATGGGCAATGAAACACACTGTAAAAGGGTGTTCATTATACTCATTACACCAACTGCCGTTGTACCTCCGTATATTGAAAGACTGTTGTTAAATGAAATTTGAAGAAGGCTTTCAGTAGAGGACATTACAAAGGTTGAAATACCCAGAGAGCAGATGGAAAGTATTATTTTAAAGTCGGGCTTGAAATGCTTAAAACGGAGTTTTACAACGGATCTCTCTCCCGTTATGAATTTTATTACCCATATGCAGGAAACGCATTGAGATATAATTGTGGCAAGAGCCGCTCCCCTAATGCCCATATTAAATAAATATATAAATACAGGGTCAAGAATTATATTGAGAAAAGCTCCCAGAAGGACTGTTTTCATACCTGTCTTTGTAAATCCTTGTGTGTTTATATATGAATTCATACCAAGTGTTATTTGTACAAAAATTGTTCCCAGAATATATATTGTTATATATTGTTTTGCGGGAATTATGGTTGCGGCATCGGCACCGAACAAATAAAGAATAGGCTCTTTAAAAATAAGAACGCAAATTGTTATTATAATTGATGAAACAACAAGGCAAAAGAATGAATTTGCCATTATTTTTTCAGCCTTATCTTTATTTTTTTGTCCAAGACTGATAGCGCAAAGAGGTGCGCCGCCGACACCGAAAAGATATGTAATTGCCGTAATAAGTGTAATTACGGGAAGTGTAATGCCTAAGCCTGCCATTGCGGTGGTTCCGTCTTGTGTATGTCCTATATACACTCTGTCAGCCATATTGTATATTATTGTAACAAACTGTGCTATTACCGAAGGTATGGCAAGATTTATTACAAGACGTGGTATGCTGTCTTTGGCAAGGTCGGACTTATGACTTTTGTTACTCATTTTAACCCTCCGAATCTATATGCTGAACTATATTCATATTATCAAAAAAATTACGTATTCTATCTCCCCAGTTAAGCTCCAGAGATTTATCAAGAGAAAATTCTTTTTGGGCAGTGCCTGTAATGACCGTTATTTTATCTTCTTCAAAAGTTATGTTTATAAAGCAGGCTAAAGCGTTAGGGTGTATTTTAGCT
Organism: Clostridia bacterium; assembly: GCA_030536675.1. Taxonomy (GTDB): domain Bacteria; phylum Bacillota; class Clostridia; order Lachnospirales; family CAG-274; genus Gallispira. Next base: position 2,085 of record JAUNPM010000110.1, read on the forward strand.
GCGGCTTTGTGTGAAAGAGCCATTACGAATTTCATACTTTTGGGCTTTTTTTTGCCTTTTATAAGTCCGAAAATATAAGGACGCAGCTCACTCCAAAGGCAGTAATCTCTTTGGGGAGCTTCATCA
>JAUNPM010000110.1:2220-5787 GCA_030536675.1 Clostridia bacterium
AAACCAGCTTTTGTTGAGAAGGCAGTCAATGGAATATTCAACAAATGTTGTTATATCACAGCTTCTGACTTCAAATTTATCGAATTTATCGTCTTTTAAAAATAGGTTCATAAATTTTTTTACATCTTCGCCGTTTATGTAAAAGCTGTACATAGGTTTCCTCCTTATGAATTAACCAATATGTATTATTGTAGCACAAAAAGGCAAAAATAACAATGATTATGTTAAATTAATGGGAAGTTTGGGCATCAAGACTGTGACTTTATTGAAAACAGGCATATATTTATTTGACAAACTGTGTTATATAAATATAAAAATATTATTAATAATTATTACAAGTCTTGCATATTTCGATAAAATATATTATAATATATTAAATATAGCAATTTTGAAGTAAATATATTATTTTTTTGTTGTATCAAGAGGTAATTATGGATCTATTGGCTAAACTTAAAGAGGCGGCGGCTTCAAATGAATTTGTTGAAAGTAAAAATTATTATTTTCAAAGACACATATGTGATTCGTCGGGGGAAGAGGTAAAGGTTATGCTTGATTATACCTTATCAAGTCAGACAAGCGATGAAATACTGCGTTTTGGCTTATGTCCCTGCTGCGGAAAGTGTTTTTATCATAAAGATTACGAAAGTAAGGAATTTTAGGAGGAAATTATGGAAAACAATAATGAAAATAAAGAAACGGTATATGGCAATTTTATAAATACCATTATTGAAGAAGATTTAGAGGATACTTCCAAGGTCGTTACAAGATTTCCGCCTGAACCTAATGGATACCTTCATTTGGGACATGCTAAGAGTATATGTCTTAATTTTGGATTGGCAGAGCAGTACAATGGCAAATGTAATTTGAGATTTGATGACACAAATCCCGCAAAGGAAGATACCGAATTTGTAAATTCCATTCAAAAAGATATAAAGTGGCTTGGATTTGACTGGGAGGACAGACTGTATTTTGCTTCAAATTATTTTGACAAAATGTATGAATATGCTATGGAGCTTGTTAAAAAAGGGCTTGCCTTTGTGTGCGATATGAGTGCCGAAGAAGTAAGGCTTTCAAGAGGAACTCTTACTGAGCCCGGAAAGGAAAGTCCATACAGAAACAGAAGCATTGAAGAAAATATGGATCTGTTTGAAAGAATGAAAAATGGTGAATTTGCAGACGGTGAAAAAACGCTGAGAGCTAAAATAGATATGGCTTCACCTAATATAAATATGAGAGATCCTGTAATATACAGAATTGCCCATATGACTCACCACAGTACGGGAGATAAGTGGTGTATTTATCCTATGTATGACTTTGCACACCCTGTGGAGGACGCTATTGAAGGGGTTACTCATTCCATATGTACAATGGAATTTGAGGATCACAGACCTTTATATGACTGGGTAATAAATAATATAGGTCTTAAAAGTGATATAAAACCAAGACAGATCGAATTTGCAAAGCTCAATCTTGAAGATACAATAATGGGTAAGAGATATTTGAGGAATCTTGTGGAAACAAATCAGGTTGACGGTTGGGACGATCCAAGACTTATTACTCTTTCAGGCATAAGAAGAAGAGGATATACTCCCGAAGCTGTGAGAAATTTTTGTGTAAGCGTTGGAGTTTCAAAGGCAAATTCAATTGTAAGCCTTGCACAGCTAGAATACTTTGTAAGGGAAGACCTTCAGCCTAAGGTGCCTGTTGTAATGGCGGTGCTTGACCCTGTGAAGCTGGTTATAACAAATTATCCCGAGGGACAAACTGAAATGCTTGAAATTGAAAATCACGCTAAAGACGAGTCATTCGGCAAGAGAAAGGTTCCTTTTTCAAGAGAGCTTTACATTGAAAGAGAGGACTTTATGGAAGAACCTCCAAAGAAGTTTTTCAGACTTGCACCGGGCAGGGAGGTAAGGCTTAAGGGCGCATATTTTGTTACCTGCACTGATTTTGTAAAAGACGAAAACGGAAATATAACGGAGGTTCACTGTACTTATGATCCTGCTACAAAATCAGGACTTGATTTTACGGCAAGAAAGGTCAAGGGTACTATTCATTGGGTAAATTGTGAAACGGCAGTTAAGGCAAAGGTGAACCTGTATGAAAATCTTGTTGTTGCCGATGAAAATGCGGAAAGAGGATACAGCCTTAATCCTGATTCCTTAAAGGTTGCGGAAGCCTATATTGAGCCTGAAATAAAGGGAGTAAAACCTATGGATAGATTTCAGTTTATGAGAAACGGTTACTTTATTGCAGACAGTAAGCATTGTACAGAGGACAATTTGGTGTTTAACAGAATTGTATCATTAAAGAGTTCCTTTAAACCGGGTAAATAGTCCTTTCGGAGGTTATATAATGAGTAAAGACAGATATGACATATATGATGATTATGACGAAAGTTCAGTCAGAAGAAATAAATCATCAAGAGCTAAAAAAGGGAAAAAACATAAAAAAAGACGCAGTTTAAAGGCAAAATTTTTTATGGTACTGGCTTTGGTGCTTTTTGTATATTGCGTAAGTGCTTTGGGATATTTCGGGTATCAGTATTATATTGAAGATTCTACGGTTGCAAACAATAACAGCAACAGGGAAAATGCAGGCTTGCTTGAAAATCTTATGAAGCCTAAGCTGAAGGAAAGAACTACATTTTTAATTATGGGTGTGGATAAAGACGGTGACAGAACGGATACAATAATGGTGGGCTGTTACAATCAAACTTTGGACGAGCTTACTCTTATTTCCGTGCCCAGAGATACTCTTATTGAAGTAAGTGACGAAGCGTATAAGCTGATGAGGGAGGAATATCCCGAACCCGGTCAGAAGGGTATGAAAATAAATGCCATTACCCATTACGGACAGGAAAAGTACGGAATACCTTTGCTTATAGAAGAAATTGAGGAAATGATAGGTGTTCCTGTAGATTATTACTGTAAGGTAAGTTTTGACGCTTTTGATTACTTAATAGATTCAATTGGCGGTGTTGAGTACAATGTACCTATGCGTATGTATTATCAGGACCCTGCTCAGGATCTGAACATTGACTTGCAGCCGGGCTTACAGACTTTGAACGGCGAACAGGCTCAGGGCCTTGTAAGATTCAGATACGGCTATGCAAATCAGGATATAGGAAGAGTGGCAACTCAGCAGGATTTTTGTAAGGAGCTTTTAAAACAGCTTGTAAATAAAGATACGTTCTTTAAAAATGCAGGAGCGTATTTGACAACATTTTTTAAATATGTTGATGCTAATATAAAGCTTTCGGACGCTATTAAGTATATGTCTGTTGTTAAGGATTTTAATACTGACAATATCTATACATATACTATGCCGGGCGATGTTGGTTCTCTATATGGAATTTCAGGGGGCTGGGTGCTTAATGATGAAGAGGTTCAATCTCTTTGTTATGATATTTTCCAGAAGCCTGTAAGCGAAATAGAGGCTGAAAGGGCAGCCGAAGCTACAACAGGTGAAGGCGGTGAGAGTTCCGAGGTTTCTTATGATGACAAAACTCTTGATATTCAGGTCCTTAACGGAGGTTATACAAACGGAATGGCTTCTGCTGTGCAG
>JAUNPM010000111.1 GCA_030536675.1 Clostridia bacterium
AACAAACATTTATACATCTAATTTTACTGTAGTTTTTTCAATATGTCAAATTTAAAATTTCAAAGTATCAAAACTTATATCATATCCATATTTACATACCAAATTCTTTTGCATAAATTAAATTTCCACTTAAAGGCTCCGCATTTTTATTCAGCTTTACTGCCATAAAATTACGTGAAGGTATATTTTCGGGAACCTCCACTCCCAAGCTTTCCGCAGGCACATAGCCAAACCTTTTATAATATAAGTCGCTTCCCAATACCATTATATATTCATAGCCCAAATTCACAGCTACACTGTGTCCGAAATTTACAAGAGCAGTTCCTATTCCCTTATTTTGAAACTTGGGCTTCACGGATAACGGAGCCAAAACCAAAACATCAATGCTTTGGACCTTAGCCTTTGTAAATAAAATATGTCCCGCCAATTCACCATTTACTTCCGCAACAATAGATAGTTCAGGTATAAATGCTGTTCCCTTTCTTAATGCTGAAACCAGATCCTGCTCGTTTCCGTCCCTGTGCTCCGCTGATAAAAAAGCCTCTTTAATAAGCTCATATGTTTTATTATGATCTTCAATTTTTTCCTGTCTTATTAGCATATTTTACCTCTGTCATAACTTACATCACTTAAATTTTATATTAAATATATTTACTTCCTTCTCTTATACTTAAGCTGTTCATTTTCTCACTGTACTTATTAATAAAATTTCTGACCCAGTCTGCATTTGTTTTGGAATAATCTCTTAAGCTCCAGCCTATTGCCTTATTAATAAAAAACTCATCACTTTCCAAATTGTTGACAATTATCTTTTCAAGCAATTCCGTATTGGTCCTTTCCTTTCTTCCCAGCTGAAAATCAATAGCAATTCTTCTTATCCAAAAATCATCGTCAACAGACCATTCTATCATAAGCTCATCAACACGCTTGTCCCTTAAGCCTGTTTCCCCAATGACCTTATCCATAAAATCAATAGTATCCCACCACTGCTTTTCCTTAATATATCTTTTTACTTTATTAATATCCTCAAAATTTATATATTTATTTAAAGCTAAAAGATAATCACTTACAAAATATTGAAATTCTCTGTGTTCATCCTCATAACACTTGTCAAGCAGCTGCCAGTCAATGCACTTATTTTTCTTTTCCTCTTTTAAAATATCTGTATATATCTGTTTTCGTTTCGGTGCGCTCAAGCCGTAAAACTTAAATTTATTTCTCATATACTTTGACATTTTTTCCGCATTTTCACTATCGCTGTTTGCTTCAAACCTTTTCTTTATTTCCAAATACTTCTCTGTATGATCCATATATTAAACCACTCCATACATATTATGACATAAACTTATGTGTAAAACTTCTTCTGTGTATGTCACAAAGCCCGTATTTCCTTATAGCCTCCTCGTGTTCTCTTGAACCATATCCCACATTATGCTCAAAGCCGTAAACAGGATATTTTTCAGCATATTTGACCATCATTCTGTCCCTTACCACCTTGGCTATAATACTTGCGGCGCCAATGGTTATGCTTTTGGCATCTCCTTTAATTATTGCCTCTTGGGGAATATTGACCTCGGGAACAGTCACAGCGTCAACCAAAAGCTGCTGCGGCTTAATATCCATATTTTCTATTGCTATCCTCATAGCCTTATATGTAGCCTGCAAAATATTAAGCCTGTCTATTTCATAGTTATCTACTATCCCTATACCAACGCTTACCGCCTTTTCTCTTATTATGTCAAAAAGCTCCTCCCTTTTTTTAAGAGATAACTTTTTGCTGTCATTTACGCCTTCTATTTTACAGCCCTTAGGCAAAATAACACAGCAGGCAACAACAGGTCCCGCATAAGGACCTCTTCCCACCTCATCTATACCGCCCACAAGCTCTATACCATTATTTTGATACTTTTTTTCATATTGAGTTATTAATTCAAGCCTTTCTTCCTCGGCTTTTTTCTTTTCAATTATTTTGCCTGCCTTTTGAACCAATTTAATAACTCCCGCTCTTGTATCATTTTTATATTTTTCAATAAACAAAGCCAGATCATTAAATTCGGTATTTTCCATTTCAATTTTTATATCATTTACAGAATACATTTTTCCATTCCTTATTAAAATCTAACAATAAAAACAATTTGACAATTTATATTATACACTAAGCCCCCATTTTTTTCAATAGCCATAAGCACAATAAAAAGGTGTAAATGCCAAGCCCCGTAAAAGACTTAACATCTACACCTTTTATTACATTTATATTATATTAAATATTGCGCACAAAAGCACAATGATTCCGAGAGCTATTCTGTAATAACCGAATATTTTAAAGCTGTTCTTCTTAATATAGCTTAAAAGGAACTTAATAGCCAATACAGACACCACAAATGATATAAACATACCAACAACAAGCATTACAAATTCGTAAAAGCTGGGCAAACCAAACTTAAAAAGCTTCAGTAAACTTGCACCGAACATAACGGGAATTGCAAGAAAGAATGTAAATTCCGTTGCAACATATCTTGTAGTACCCAAAAGCAAACCGCCTAAAATCGTAGAGCCTGAACGTGAAGTACCGGGCACAAGAGCAAGGACCTGAAACAAGCCTACTCCCACTGCTGTTTTTAAAGGCATTTTATCAAGATTTTTACACTTAATGCCTATTTTGCTTCTGTTGTTTTCTATTACAATAAAAGCTATACCGTAAACTATAAGAGCTATGGCAACAACAACGGGATTAAATAAGTGTTCGTCCATCCAATCATCAAGAAGCAAGCCTATTACGGCAGCGGGGATACAAGCAACAATAACCTTTATCCATAAACTAATTGTATTATTTTTTTCAACCTGTGTTTTTTCCTTATCAAAAGGATTCAGCTTTTTAAAATAAATTACAACTACTGCCAATATAGCTCCAAGCTGTATTACAACATTAAACATTTCCATAAAAGCGTCACTGCTTATATATCCTATAAGCTCTTGGACAATTATCAGATGTCCCGTACTGCTTATGGGCAGCCACTCCGTTATACCCTCTACTATACCTAAAATTATTGACCTTATTAAATCGTGAAAAAATGTTACAATCATAATTATCTCCTTATTCAGTACTTTTAATAGTTATTATTCTCTGATCATTGTCCCAATCCACTTCAGCTCCCAGTGTTTCAGATATTACTCTTAAGGGAACCATACTTCTGCTGTTTATTATTTGAGGCTCCGTATCCATTATTATAGTATCTTTTTGGTTCACAAGCAATACCTTTTCACCGATTACAAAAGAAATTTCAATATCGTCCTTTACAGCCTTGACCTGCTGTGTGTCATTGTTCCAGCTTACATCTGCCCCAAGCTCCTCCAGTATCTTTCTGAAAGGCACAAGAGTTCTGCTGTTTTTAATAACGGGCTTTTGGTCAAATTCCAATATCTTACCGTCAAGCACAACCATAATATCATCTGTATTGTTTACGATCTTTCCCGCTTCCTCTGTTGTCACAACGCTTTCAGTTGTGACCTCGGAAGTATTTTCGGTTACTGCCCCCGATGCCTGTATACTGCTGTTATTCACCGATTTAACTATATTTTTAAGATATTCCAGATTATTTATAAATTTGTATCTGAAATGTATCTCTCCTGACACCTTGCTTATGCTTTTATTAAGATCTATCTGCTCCTGTATTGCCCCACCGTTATACCAGGCGCTTGAGCTTGCTGCTCCGTCGCACTTATAATCAGCCAAACCCACATAAAGCTTTGTATTACAGTTTTTAAGTGTTTCAGCCCACCATTCAACGGCTGTTTTGTAATCAATGGTCTTGTTGCCTATTTCCCAATATATCTGGGGAGCAATGTAATCTACCCATTCTTTAAGAGCCCACTTTCTTGTATCCGCATAATTTTTATAATATGATTCCGAACCGTATGTATCGCTTCCCAATGGATTGTTTTTCTTATTTGCCCATACGCCTACGGGACTTATACCAAATTCAACACTTCCGTCAATTTCTTCTATTTTGTTATGTATACCTTCCACAAGAGCATCAACATTTTCTCTTCTCCAGTCGTCTTTGTTTTTTCCGTTTCCGTATTTTGCATAGGAGTCCGAATCGTCAAAACCTGCTCCGGGATAAAAATAATCATCTAAGTGGATACCGTCAACCTCATAATTTTTAACTATTTCTTCAACACCGCTTATAACCAGCTCCCTAACTTCTGGTATTGCGGGATCGAAATATAATTTCCCTTCAAACTCCTTCACCCATTGAGTATTTTGTCTTGCAGGGCTTGTCAGAGCAAGGCTTTCAGCTTTTACCCCTGTAGTATTTGTGACCCTGTAGGGATTTATCCAAGCGTGAAGCTTCATTCCCTTTTTATGACATTCATCGACCCAATATTCAAGAGGGTCAAAATCATTATCGGGAGCAATTCCCTGTGAACCTGTCAGTCTTTGGCTCCAAGGATATATTTCTGATTTATAAAATGCGTCAGCCTCAGGTCTTACCTGTAAAAATATATCGGTAATTCCCATATCGGCACAATTTTCAATTATTGTGTCAGCCTCGCTTTTAAGTGTTACGGAATCTGTTGTTCCCTTAGAGGGATAATCCAAATTAAGTGTAGTCGACACCCAAACACCCTGCATTCTTTTATCCGTCGTTATTGCTTCCGTTATCTCTCCTGTACTGTCGGCGGCATCTGTTTCTCTTCTGTTTATGCCCATAAGCTGAACACAGAGTATGACCGACAGCACAACGGTTATTAAATACCTTTTATTCATTGTCATTCTCCTTTATAAATTTAAGCCATTTTTTCAATTTAGCCTCCTGCCCGTTGTCACTAAGCTCGTAATATTTTGTGCCCTCCAATTCATCTGGCAAATACTGCTGCTTTGTATAGTGGTTGGGATAATTATGTGTATATTTATATCCTATGCCATGTCCCAGCTTGTTAGCACCGGGATAATGAGAATCTCTCAAATGATTTGGCACTCCCGACGTCTGTATATTTTTAACATCTTCAAATGCCTTATCAATAGCCATAATTGCAGAGTTGCTTTTAGGCGAACAGGCAACATAAGCCGCCGCCTGCGCAAGATTTATTCTGCACTCAGGCATACCCAAATACTCAACAGACTGTGCCGCCGCATTGGCAACTACCAAGGCCATAGGATTTGCATTTCCCACGTCCTCCGACGCACATATTACTATACGTCTTGCAACAAATCTTGGATCCTCTCCCGCATACAGCATTTTTGCAAGATAATAAACTGCGGCATCAGGGTCGGAGCCTCTCATACTTTTTATAAAAGCGGATATTGTATCATAATGATTATCCCCGTCTTTATCATAATTTACTGCTCTTTTCTGTATACACTGCTGTGCCGTTTCCATATCAATATGTATTTTGCCCTCTTCATTTCTTTCTGTTGTAAGCACGGCAATTTCAATTGCATTTAATGCAACTCTTGCATCACCGTTTGAAGTGTTTGCAATAAATTCAATGGCATTTTCATCAATTTCAGCTTTGTATGAACCTAAGCCTCTTTCATTGTCTGTAACAGCTCTTTTAATAATTGTTTTTATGTTTTCAACAGTCAAGTGCTTCAATTCAAAAACAATACTCCTTGAAACAAGAGCCTTGTTCACTTCAAAATAAGGATTTTCCGTTGTTGCTCCTATTAATATTATTGTGCCGTCCTCAACAAAAGGAAGCAGCGTATCCTGCTGTGTTTTATTAAACCTATGTATCTCATCAATAAAAAGTAT
>JAUNPM010000112.1 GCA_030536675.1 Clostridia bacterium
GGATGAGAAATTTGACGGAATGATAATTACGGGAGCACCTGTGGAACAGCTGGATTATGAGGAAGTAAATTACTGGCAGGAGCTTATTCAGATAATGGAGTGGAGCAAATCCAATGTGCATAGTACCTTCCATATTTGCTGGGGCGCACAGGCGGGACTTTATTATCACTATGGTATTCCCAAATATCAGCTGGATAAAAAAATGTTTGGCGTTTTTGCCCATACTAAAATATATAACCATATTGATTTGTTAAGAGGCTTTGACGATATATTTTATGTGCCCCATTCAAGGCATACGGAAGTAAGAGTTGAAGATGTGGAAAAGGTCAAGGAGCTTGACATTCTTTCAAAATCGGAAGAGTCGGGATTATATATTGCGGCTAATAAGGATTTCAGTCAGATATTTGTAATGGGTCATTCGGAATATGAAACTGATACTCTTGCAAAGGAGTATTTCAGAGATAAGGAAAAGGGTCTTGATATTGAGATACCCAAGCATTATTTTAAAGATGACGATCCACAAAAGGGACCAATAGCTTTGTGGAAGGCACACAGCAGTTTGTTGTATACAAATTGGCTTAATTATGTGGTTTATCAGAATACACCTTTTGATATTAATGAAATTGGTAAGAGATAAATACATATGAAATTTAAATATTAAATAAGAAAACAGCCTCAAAATCATTTATATAATTTTGAGGCTGTTTTTTTATTTGTGATAATTAGTTGGTTAAACTGATTATTTGAATGTTGCAGTACGTGTGTCTGCATCCCATTCAACAGATGCACCTAAAACATTGCCCAAGGCTCTGAAAGGTATAAACATTCTGTTGTCTTTTATTTCTGCTTTAGCGTTGTTTGGAATTGCTTCTTTAATGCCGTTTACGGTAATATATTCATTGCCTGCGGTAAATGCTGCCGTAATGCCATTGTCGGTTATTGTAACGGTTTTAGTTATAGGATCCCATTTAATAATATCAGAGGTGTCTGCGTTTTCGTTGCTTCCCTTTAACAATGCAACTGTTACAAATCTTAAAGGAACCATAGTTGAATTGCTTGAGCTTTGTATGTAAGGAGCAACATCTATTTCAACTTCTGCTCCGTTTACATAAGCTGTCTTGCTGCCTATCTGCACGCTTATTTGGTTCTTATCTGTGTTGGAATCGGCTGTTGTGGCTTCCGTTGTATTTTCTGTATTTTCGGAAAGCGTTGTTGTTTCAGTTGTGGTTGAGGTCACTGTTTTTCCTCCCACATACAATGTTGATGAACCGTGACCGCTGCCGCCGCTTCCACCGCTTGAGGATGTTGAACGTGTAGTTGTTTCCGTTGAGGTATCAGCCGAAGAAGTAGTGGTTGCTTCTGTTGAGGTATCAGCTGAAGAAGCTGTTGTTGTTTCTGTTGAGGATTCTTCACTGCTTGTTGTTGTGGTTTCCGTAGTTGAAGTCATATCCTCATCGGCATTATTCCACACAATATTTAAGGTTACGTTATTATCCGGAGTTGCGCCTATGCCTTCACTGCTGTAATCAGTCATTATACCTAAAGCTATTGTTCCCAAATATTGATACTGTGCATTTGTGCTTGATGCAAGGTATTGAGCTGTCTGCAAAAGTGACGGATCGGGATTTTCGTCGCCGCGGTAGTGAGCGTACATTGCTTCTGCAAGAAATTCTTTTACGGTAAGTCCGTTTGTTATTTCAATATCCGCAAAGCCTTCTCCCATCATATTGTCTGCCATATCTGTTATAAGACCTAAAAGACCGCTCTTAAGGTATGTTTCGGAAAAGTCTATAAAGTTGTCTGAATTTAATTTAGTAAGGTCAAGATCTTTAACGCTTAATATTTTTTCGGTAGTAATTTTGACCTTGTCATCACCTAAAACTATGTGTCTTATTGGTGAAGGATTTGTAAGGAGTGAGCCTGCTTCAATATCATAAATTATATTGCCGTTAGGTGACTTATCTCCCGAAATATCCTGTGAATGGAAGTGTCCCGTAAATACCACAGGTATTCCCAGATCTGCAAGAGTGTTCTTAACATTGTCATAATCTTCAACAAGGTATTCGGGGAAAAGCATAGGCTGAACAGACATATGAGGAACAACACCGTGATGCATCATTGCTATTACCTTTTTGCCTTCTTTTTGTGCTTGTATTGTCTGCTCCTTTATCCATTCCATTGTTTCGGGCTTTATTCTTCCTGCTGTTTCGCTTGATACAGGCTCATTATCTCCGCTGTATATACAGCTGTCAATTGCTATAAGTCTGTGAGTATCGTCTAAATCAACTGCATAAGAAACTGAATTTGTATCCTGTGAAACTGCCTCATTGTAGCCAAAGTCAGCATATATTTCTTTAAATTCGGAAGGTGTGATGGTTTCAACAGGTGTTTTTGTGCCGTCAGCGTTAAATTGATAAGCATTTGCGTTGCTTATGTCGTGATTTCCCGGTATAACAAAAACTTTTTTACCTGTATCCTCTATCTCCTTTAACTTAGACGCTACAAGCATATGATTTACTTTTTCGCCGTCTTTTGTAAGATCGCCTGTAACAAGTACATAGTCGCTGTCACTGTTTATAACTCTTGCTACGGATTCTTCAAATATTTTTTGGCTTTGTGCAACCATTTTTCTGTCCTGAGCAATGTATTCTTCAAAGGCTGTGCCGCTTGTTCCTAAGCTTTCTGAATGTAAATGAGTATCTGAAAGCTGTGTTATTTTAAGACCTTCCACATTGTCGGTCTTTGTTACTGAAATTTCATCGAAACTTTCATTTGAGTCATTGTAATAAGCCTTTATAGTAACCTGATCATCTGTTACATCTATTATTGAATATTCGGGCTTTTTATCCTGAACTGCTTTTTGCACTGAAAGAGGAAGAACTCCAGTTTTGAATACTTCACCGCCGAAAAGACCGTTAGCAAGAGCGGGATAGTTTTCGTTGTTTCTTGCCTTTGATGAATATATGTCATAATATTCCTTGCCGCTTGCTGTGTTGCCTGTAAGATAAATCGTACCTTCGGGATCTACAAGCTCGCTTGTGTCATCGCCTGTAATTCGTCCGTCTTTCATTACATAGCTTCTTGTGTAAACGTGGTCGTGACCTGTAAATACAAAGTCAACATCATATTTGTCCATAAGTTTTTCAAAGCCTGCTTCAACATAAGCCTGTACATCAAAGTCAGCAGTATGCTGTGCCGCTGTTGTAGTTGACTTGTGATGCTGAACAAAAAGCCAGTTGTAATCACTGTCGGAATTTATTGCTGCCTCAAGTGTTTTGTCAAATTCGTTAATATACTTCTTTGCAACTTCAATACCTTCGTCATAGTTTTCGGTACTGTCGCAGGGATAAGCAGAGTCATTGAGCACAACAAAGAGGGCATTGTTATAGCTGTAGTAATAGTTGCCTACTGATTCGCTTAATTTCTGTTCTTCATCGTCATTGTTTTTGAAGTTTTCTATCATTGCAGGCTCCTGCTCGTTTGGCAGGTTAAAGTGTGTTTGGAAACCGTAGTTAATATCGTGATTTCCCACTGCTGCCGCATAAGGAAGAGATCTTAATTCATCGGGAGCAAAAAATGATCTGTATTCAGTTTCATTTGTTTTGTATGCGTCATTTATTTTCTTACCCTCTATTTGATCTCCCGCACTTGCTATAAATTGTGCGCCCTGGGCGTCTATTGCAGATACGGTCTTTTTCCAGCTGTCTTCAAGTGTAAGACCTGAAGTTCCCTGTTCCTGCTGACCTTCCTTTAACTGAGGGTCTGCCACAAAGGCAAATTTAAAGCTGCCTTCATCTGCTGTTGTGTAAGTATATTCCTTGCTCCAATCAGTGCCGTTATTTGAAATTTGGTAAGTATATTCTGTACCTGCATCAAGCCCTTCAACTGATACCTTGTGGCTTAATTTGCCTGTAAGGGGAGTGCCTGCTTCTACTGCTGCGGCGTTTTCATAAGTTCCCGTAACCTCTGTTACAGCTCCTTCTGCCTCCTTAACTACGTTACTGTCCTTTTTAAATCTTACAAGAGCATTGCTGCCGTCTTCTGTGTCTGAATACCACGCAAGGTTAATGTCTTTTTCGGTGCTTCCCGGAGTAAGACCTAGATCTTCGGGTTCAAAGCCTTCGTTTTCATCTGGAATTGAAGGATCTTTTACAATTGTAAATTCGGAATCGATCTTTTCCATATTGTCGGTTCTGTAGGTGTTGATCGTAAATTTGTTAGATGAAACATCTATCATTGAGAATGTTGGAACGTCCTCCTGCCATCTTGCGGCAATGTAAGCCTGCTGATGTTCAACAAGGTCGTAATACTTACTTCCTGAAGCGGAGTTTGCCGTAAGGTAAAGTATACCCTTTGGATTTGTTACAATATTTTGGTCTGTTTCTGCAATGTACTCTGCATCTTCAATAGAAGCAAGATAATTTGCATATTTATCGTCTTCCGGTGTATTACCGTCAATATAATCGTCAAATTCATCTTCCGTAATGAAATTGTTTTCGTCCTTTACGGCAGTAGACATCATATATGAACGGCTGTATGTATGGTCGTGACCTGTAAGCACCACATCAATACCGTTTTCTTCAAATATGGGTGCAAGTCCGTATCTTAATTCTACAATTTCAGGTTCATTAGAGTGTTCACCTGAGCCGTAAATATCCTGATGAAGAGTAACTATTTTCCAAGGAGCATTTTCATATGAGGCACAGGCTCTCTTTATAAATGATGCGTGCTCTGACACATTTGTGTTATTTGTGTTTATCATAATGAAAAGTGCGTTGCCGTATTGGAAGTAATAGTCGCCGCCTGCATATGTTGAGCCTAAATCACTTGTATTTGGGTTGTTAAAGTGATATGAATAGTTTGAGCTTAAGGCATCGTGATTTCCTATAGTCGTTGCAACAGGCATACTCTTTAAAATTTCAGGTGATAAATAACCCGTATATTCAATTTCGTTTTCAGTATATGTTGAATGAGTTGAGTCGGAAGTCTTTTTGTCCCTTGACTGAATTTGGTCGCCTGCTGAAACCATTAATGCAGTATCGGGATTAAGCTCCATTGCTCTTTCAAGAGTATAGTTCCAGTTGAATGAGTCGTTTCTTACAGCACGATCCTGACCAAGCTCGCTTGTTTCCCCTGTTGCTATGTTTTCGTTTGATGAACCTATTTGAGGATCGCCGAAGAAAACAAAGCTGAAATCGCTTGTTGAGGCGGGGGAAGTATATTCTACGGGAGTTGTCCAGCTACCGTCCTTAGTGTAGCTGTAATAGTAAGTCGTATTAGGCTCAATGTTTTCTACGGTTACTTTGTTGCTGTAGTAACCCGGAACCGCACTTGAACTGCTTACTGTCTGTACTCCTGCGGGAGATTCGTTTTCATCCTTGTACCATCTGAACTCGGGTGTTTCTGATGATTCGCTTGAATACCATGCAAAGTTAAGCTGTGTTTCATCAGCTCCCGGAGTAAGGGAGATTTTTTCCCAGTCATTTTTTTCGGTTTCCCAGACATTGCACCATTCTTCCCAAGCGCCGTTTTGTGCGGCGCCTGTAAGGGGCGCTTCTGTCCAACCGTCATTGTCTGCCGCCCATGTTACAGAGCTGAATAAAAATATTGCAGACAATGTTAATGCAATTTTTCTTCTCATAATTAATTCCTCCTAAAAAAATTTGGTTAATTGCATACCAAAACTTATTATAGTTATT
>JAUNPM010000113.1 GCA_030536675.1 Clostridia bacterium
AGTTTTCCGCAAACAAGCTGTTAAAACAGCTTGTTCACAGAAAAGTTCCTGTCCTTTGGTTGCATAGGCGAGCAGTATTGCAAAGCAATACGACCAGCCTCGGCGAAAATGCGATTTCCGCCTGCGGATTAAAGTCTGCGACGCTAATTGCAAGTTGTATGTTGCAATTATTCAATTTTTTATAACAATAGTTTTTTTGACAGTCTGACCATTACAGAAATGCAATGGTGTCATTTTGTAATTTTAATTATTTGTAAACAGGAAAACCTACTTTTTTCTTTACCTTGCTTAAAGTCTTTTGGGCAATGTAAGCCGCCTTTTCAGCGCCTTCCTTCATTACCTTTTCCACATAAGCCCTGTCTGCGGAATATTCCTTGAATTTGCTCTGAATAGGCTCAAGCTCTTTCACAACAGCCTCTCCCACAGCCTCTTTAAATTCACCATAGCCAAAGCCCTTAAATTCAGCTTCGGACTCTTCGGGGCTTTTTCCCGTAACTGAAGAATATATGTTAAGCAAATTGCTTATGCCCGGCTTGTCCTCGCCGTATCTTACCTCGGCGTCTGAATCGGTAACGGCTCTTTTAATTTTATTTTTTATAACATTAGGCTCGTCTAAAATATAAATAACATTATTCATATTGTCACTTTCAGACTTGCTCATTTTCTTTTCGGGATTTTGAAGTCCCATTATCCTTGCACCTGCCTTTGGAATATAAGGATCGGGTATCTTAAACACATTGCCGTAAACACTGTTGAATCTTCCCGCAATATCCCTGCAAATTTCAAGGTGCTGTTTCTGGTCTGCTCCTACAGGCACAAGATCACTTTGGTAAAGGAGAATATCTCCCGCCATAAGCACGGGATAAGTATAAAGTCCCGCATTTATGTTGTCTGCGTGCTTTGCAGACTTATCCTTAAACTGTGTCATTCTGTTAAGCTCACCCATATAAGTAAAGCAGTTTAATATCCACGCAATTTCAGCGTGTGCCTTAACATCGGACTGTACATATATAATATGCTTTTCTGGATCAAGACCTATTGATAAAAACAGAGCTATCAGATCTCTTGTTCTCTGTCTTAATTCGGTTGGATCCTGTCTTACTGTAATAGCGTGCATATTAGCCGCCGCAAATATACAGTTGTATTCGTCCTGCAAATTTTTCCAATTTTTAAGGGCGCCAAGATAGTTGCCCAATGAAGGTATGCCCGAAGGCTGCATAGCACTGTATATAATTTTTTTGTTATCTCCGCTCATTGTTATCACTCCATAGCTTTATTATTTTTTATTTATAATGTAGCTGCCATTACAGCCTTTATTGTGTGCATTCTGTTTTCAGCCTCGTCAAAAACAACAGACTGCTCTGACTCAAACACTTCATCTGTTACTTCCATTTCGGTTATGCCGAATTTTTCTCCCATTTCACTGCCTATTTTTGTTTTAAGGTCGTGGAAGGCAGGCAGACAATGCATAAACACGGCATTTTCTCCTGCATTTTTCATAACCGCTTTATTTACCTGATAAGGTGAAAGCTCTTTTATTCTTTCTGCCCACACCTCATCAGGCTCACCCATAGACACCCACACATCAGTATATATTACATCTGCGTTTTTTGTTGCCTCTTCAACATTCTCAGTCAAAGTGACGCTTGAACCATTTTCATTTGCTATATTTTCACATTCCTTAACAAGGTCTGCATTAGGGAAATATTTTTTCGGTGCGCAGGCAGTAAAATTAATGCCCATTTTCGCACAGCCTGCCATAAGGGAATTACCCATATTGTATCTTGCATCACCCATATAAACAAAATTAATGCCCTTAAGTCTGCCGAAATGCTCTTTTATTGTAAGGAAATCCGCAAGTATCTGTGTAGGGTGCGCCTCGTTTGTAAGACCGTTCCACACAGGCACTCCCGCATATTTTGCAAGCTCTTCAACTATTTCCTGACCGAAGCCTCTGTATTCGATTCCGTCAAACATTCTTCCCAGAACTCTTGCAGTGTCTGCAATGCTTTCTTTTTTACCTATCTGTGAGCCTGACGGATCAAGATAAGTGCAGCCCATACCCAAGTCATAGGCAGCCACTTCAAAAGCACATCTTGTTCTTGTGCTTGTTTTTTCAAATATAAGAGCAATATTTTTTCCCTTAAACATATCAACGGGTACGCCTGCTTTTTTCTTTTTCTTTAAGTCTGCTGCAAGCTCAATTAAATATTCAAGCTCTTCACTTGAAAAATCCATTATTTTAAGAAAATTTCTTCCTCTTAAATCAATACTCATTATGTATTCCTCCATCTCATTGCAATTTAGAATTATTATACTACATTTTCTTTAAATTGTACATAATAAATTTTGCCCTTTAAAATTTTATATTTGATTTTTATTTATTTTTTATTTAAAAGTATAATTCTCAATTCACAAGTCAATAATACGTTCAGGAGGTGTTGGAATGGACAACAATCAAAATTACAACAAAAAAGGCTTTTACACCGTACTGTATACTCTTGCGGCAGTATTCATAATATTGGCTTTTGGCATTTCCATTCTGAATAGCGGAAATTCAAAGGGCAATAACGATCAGGTGGATTTAGAGGATAACATATCCCCTGTTGACAAATCAAACGTAAAACCCTTAACAACTGAAACCACAACCGAAAAAAAGGCTGAAGCTCCCACTGAAAATATAACTCAAAGCACAGCGTCAAATACTCCCGCCGACCCGTCAGTCAGCGAAAACGGCGAGCTTACTCTTTTTGACGACACACAGGAAATGGAATGGCCCGTATCGGGACAAATAGTTATGGATTACAGTAATGACACCGCAATTTTTGACAGAACCCTTGAGCAATACAGAACAAATGATTCAATATGCATTTCTGCCGAGGCAGGCACAAATGTATGTGCTGCTTCCGACGGAATAATCACTTCAATTACAAATGACAAAATATCAGGTGTAACCGTAAGCGTAGACCACGGCAACGGCTGGACGTCTACATACAGTCAATTAGATGAAAATTTGGCTGTATCAGAAGGAGAATCCGTTCACAAGGGTGATACCATAGGCACTGTTGCAAATCCCACAAAATACAGTGTGGCTCTGGGACCTCATTTGGAATTTTCCGTATTTAACAACGAAAGCCCCACAGATCCAAAGCTTGTTTTGGCTCAGGCAGAATAACACACACTTTTCAAGCCTGTTTTTGAAGTCACGTTTTTACCCAATATTTTTATTTTTATCAGCATTGAGATCTCTCTTTGCTGATTTTTTTATTTAAAGCACTTGACTTTGTCTGTACTATGCGTTATAATACGCTTAAGATAATTAATACAAGGAAGTGACAATATGTTTAATATCGACCTAAAAAGCAGCACGCCCATTTATGAACAAATAGTAAATCAAGTTAAAGAAGCCATACTTAAAGGCTATTTGAAAAAAGGCGATCCCCTGCCCTCTGTGCGAAAGCTCTCGGTAATGCTTGACGTCAATCCCAACACCATTGCAAAGGCATACAGAGAGCTTGAACAAAATCAGGTCATTGTCACCTTAAGAGGACGAGGGACCTTTATTGCCGAAGAAACAGTTGAAAATATAGACATAAACAAAGAACTTTTAAAAATACGCCCCGCCCTTGCAGAGCTTAAGCTCAAAGGCATATCAAACGACCAAATTATTAAATTTATAACGGAACTCCTCAACGAGCTTGAGGGAAAGGAGCAATTATGATAAAAATTGAAAATGTAACAAAATATTACGGCAGCTTTAAAGCTATTGACAATGTATCAATTGACATACCAACAGGCAGCATACACGGGCTTGTGGGAGAAAACGGTGCAGGCAAAACAACTCTTATACGCTGTATCACAGGCATATACAAATTAGACGGCGGTTCCATAACAATTGACGGCAGCTCCGTATATGACGATCCCAAGGTAAAGGACAGAATGGGCTATGTGGCAGACAGCAACAGCTATTTTCCAAATGCCAAGATAAAGGAAATTCTTGAATTTTTCAGCTATATTTATTCCGCCTTTGATGAAAACAGATTTCACGAGCTTAATAAAATGTTTGAGCTTCCTCTTAACAAAAAAATCAAAAAACTTTCAAAGGGTATGCAAATGCGCCTTTCTCTTATGCTCAATTTAAGTCTGTGCCCCAATGTTCTTGTCCTTGACGAGCCTACAAGCGGACTTGACGCCATTGCTAAAAAGCAGGTCCTTGATCTTCTTATATCAGAGGTAAGCGAACGCAATTGCACAATAATTATTTCCTCCCACCACTTGGGAGAGCTTGAAAAGCTCTGTGACAGCCTTTCAATTATGCAAAGAGGAAAAATTATTTATCAGGATACAATTGATAGGCTTAAAAGCAGAGTAGTAAAATTTCAGGCTGTTTTCAGAGAAGCTCCCGACCTTTCCGATATAGACAGTATTATCAATGTTGAAAATATAGGAAGTATTTATTACATAATAGCTGACTCAAATTCGGAAGAAATAAAGGAAAAGCTTTTGCTTAAGGGCGCCGAGCTTGTGGAGCAGACAGGTATGAGCCTTGAAGAAATATTTATTTACACATCATCCGGTAAGGAGTGATTTTATGAACTCATTATACAGACTTTATATAAAACAAACAGCTGTGCTGCTTCTTGCAGGCACCTTGCTTTCTCTTGTTTACGTTTATTTGTGCTATACAAACTTGGGAGCTCATATTAGTAATATTGACCTTGATACTTGGTATATATCAAATACAATGAGTCAGTACACGACTGCCTGCTTTTTTACAAACATAATTCTCTGCACTTTGCTTGTATACACCTTTTATAAGTACAGAAACAAAAATACGGGTATTTTTATAAAGCATCTTCCCGTTAAAGCAGGAAACGACTTTATTGTCAAAGCCCTTTTGTCTGTTTTATTTATATTGCTTATAACCTGTATTCAGCTTTTTATTTTCCGCCTGTTAAGAGGAACTGTTGACTTTATGTACAACAACCTTGTTGAACATTACGAAACAGAAAATACGGTCATCAAAGGTCTTGAAGAGCTTTACAGTGAATATCACAGTGATTTTATTTCTCTTTCAATGGCTGCGCTTTTATTTACATCGGTTATGTTTTTCTTTTCAAACTGTATTGGAGTAACAGGCTTTTCCGTTGCAATGCCTTATATTGTGTATTTCAGCCTTATAAGCTGTTCTTTAGGGGCAGACTTCTTTAAAAATGAGATCGGCTTAAATTTGGATATGTCATATTTAAGACAAATAGCAATGAATTTTTCATATACAGCTGTTTTTGACATTCCTGTTTTCAACGCTGATATGTCAGAGTATTTGCCTGTTATTATTTCTTCCCTTTTGTTTTATGCAGCCGCTTATTTCTGCTGTATACACTTTGACTTTTCAAAGGTGGGAACACTCTTTATTTTTAAATGGACAAAGGCACTTACATACTTTTTAGGCTGTATATTCGGAGGCTTTTCACTTTATTTAATAGGGCTGTCATTGGAGCCTGACAGCGTTTTAGGCAATGTGCTTATACTTTTGGTATGTATGCTTATATCATATATAATTATATATAAAATTGAACAGGCTTTTGAATAGGAGGCGACTTAAATGGCTTTAAAATACAAAGCACTTTTTAAATATGAATTTAAAAAACTTTTGTGGTTTATATTTGCTCTTTT
>JAUNPM010000114.1 GCA_030536675.1 Clostridia bacterium
CTTTTAAATATGGAGGCAGTTTATGTCAGTAAAAATTAAAGACAGTGCGATCCACAATGACGGAATATATGAAATTGATAAAAGCTGTCACATAAATATAGCTCAAGCATCAAAGGACGACGGTATCCTATTTACCCTTTTAGCACTTTTTGTTTTATGTAAATAACTCTTACAAAAATATGACGATTTTACAAACTTTTTATTGACATTGCAAGTTAATTATGATAAATTTAATTTATAATGATATACGGGGAGTAATCAGCATAATTTAAATTCCAAATTATGCAGTAAAATCAACATTCTTGAATGCTTTGCATTCTGGTTTTACTTTAAATGACCAGACCTATATCCCAAGGGATATAGGTTATTTTTATCCCCGAAATACAAGGAGGAAAAATATATATGGAATTTTTATGGAACGGAATTTTGTCTGTTACCTGGCAGCAGCTCGTTATGTACCTTGTAGGTATAGCATTAATATACCTTGCCATTAAAAAAGAGTACGAGCCTTCACTTCTTTTGCCAATGGGATTTGGTGCAATACTTGTCAACCTTCCCCTTTCAGGTGTTTTAAATCAGGTAACAGAGGGCGTAGGCGAAACAAACGGTATTATTCAATGGCTTTTTGAAGCAGGAATAGAAGCATCCGAAGCATTCCCTCTTCTCTTATTCATAGGTATAGGTGCAATGATAGACTTTGGACCTCTTCTTTCCAACCCTAAAATGTTTCTTTTCGGTGCAGCGGCGCAGTTTGGTATATTCCTTACAATTATTATTGCTGCCTTTCTTGGATTTGACATTAAGGACGCAGCATCAATAGGTATGATAGGTGCAGCCGACGGACCTACATCAATACTTGTTTCACAGGTACTTCACTCAAACTATGTAGGCGCCATAGCCGTTGCGGCATATTCATATATGGCTCTTGTACCTATTATACAGCCTTTTGCAATAAAACTTGTAACCACTAAAAAAGAACGTCTTATAAGAATGGAATATAATCCTAAAAACGTTACAAAGACAACCAGAATAGTATTCCCTATTGTTGTTACATTTGTTGCAGGCTTTGTAGCTCCTTCATCTGTAGCTCTTGTAGGCTTCCTTATGTTCGGCAATCTTTTAAGAGAATGTGGTGTACTTAATTCACTTGTTAAAACGGCTGAAAACGAACTTGTAAACCTTATTACATTGCTTCTTGGTATAACAATAGCATTTTCAATGAAAGCGGAAGACTTTGTAAACTTAAACACAATTATGATTATGTGTCTTGGTCTTGTGGCATTTGTATTTGACTCAATCGGCGGTGTAATGTTTGCAAAGATACTTAACCTTTTCTCAAAAGAAAAAGTAAATCCTATGGTAGGTGCGGCAGGTATATCCGCTTTCCCAATGTCATCAAGAGTAGTTGAAAAGCTCGGTATAGAAGAAGACAAGCAAAACCACCTTTTAATGCACGCAGTAGGCGCTAACGTTTCAGGACAGATCGCTTCTGTTGTGGCAGGCGGTATTATTTTAGGTTTCTTTATGTAATGGGAGGTTTTCAATATGCATATAAATACAGATACAATTATTCAGGCGGCAAATTATCTTTGGCAGGGTATGCTCGGTATATTTGTTGTAATGATAATAATATCATTAATAGTTTATTTACTTACTAAAATAACTAAGTAATTTTAAATGACAACTGCTTTGTAACAAATCAAGGCAGTTGTTTTATTTAAATATATTATGTTAGAAACAATTTCTTTTAATTTGGTTGACAAAACATAAAATTTATGTAATAATCATAGTAAATAAATAGGAATTAGCAGAAAGGAAGATAAAATGTCTATTGTAAAAATAGAACACCTCTTTAAAACCTTTAATACTAAAAACGGCAGTATAAATGCCCTTAATGATATTAACCTTGAAATAGAACAAGGTGATATTTTCGGTATAATAGGTTTAAGCGGTGCAGGCAAATCCACCCTTGTAAGGTGCATAAATTTTTTGGAAAAACCTACAAAGGGCTCCGTATTTTTTGAAGGCAAGGATTTAGGAAAGCTAAATAAAAAAGAGCTTCTTAAAGCCAGACAATCAATAGGTATGATATTTCAAAACTTCAATTTGCTTGAACAGAGAAATTCATTAAAAAACATATGTTTTCCTCTTGAAATTGCAGGAGTTCCCAAACAAAAAGCGGAACAGCGAGCAAGAGAACTTTTAAAAACAGTGGGACTTGAAGACAGAGAAAAGTCATATCCGTCACAGCTTTCGGGAGGACAAAAGCAAAGAGTGGCAATAGCCCGTGCTCTTGCCACAAATCCCAAAATTCTTTTGTGTGACGAGGCAACATCAGCCCTTGACCCCACAACAACGCAGTCAATACTTTCCCTTTTGAAGGAAATAAATGCCAAAATGAACGTGACCATTATTATAATAACTCACGAAATGAATGTTATAGAAAAAATATGCAATAAGGTTGCGGTCATTGATAACAGTCAAATAGTTGAAACAGGCTATGTTAAAGACGTTTATTCAAATCCCCGTTCGGATATGGCTAAAAAACTTATAATACCCAGAGAAAGTATTGTGCGTACACTTAAAACGGGCAGCTATTTCAGAATAGTTTTTGACAGCCACACAACTCACCGCCCAATACTTTCAGAGCTTGTTCTTGAATGTAAATATCCCATAAATCTTATTTATGCCGATTCAATAGAAATGCTCAATGAAAACGCTGTAGGTGAAATGGTCATAGAAAAAACAGGCATTATTGAAACAGACAACAAAATAAAGGATTATTTAAAAAGAAATAATATAAAATATGAGGAGGCGAATAAATAATGTCATTAAACATATTCCTTTTATCCGCCGAATTTACAAAATATATGGGAGAGATAGGCACAGGTATACTTGAAACCCTTTATATGGTTATCCTGTCAACATTAATTTCATATATAATAGGTCTGCCCTTAGGCATACTTTTATGTATAACGGATAAGGACGGTATATGTCCGTGTAAAATTTTTAACACCATAATCGGCTTTATAGTAAATCTTTTAAGGTCAATACCGTTTATTATACTTCTTGTTGCTCTTATTCCTTTTACAAGAGCAGTTGTAGGCACTGCAATAGGTTCTACTGCAACCATAGTTCCTCTTGTTATTTCCGCATTCGGCTTTGTGGCAAGAATGGTGGAATCCTCCGTAAAAGAAGTTGACAAGGGTATTATAGAAGCGGCGGAATCAATGGGTACACCTACATTTAAAATAATAACAAAGGTACTTATTCCCGAAGCAAAGCCTTCCTTAACAATGGGAGCCGCAATTACAATAACCACCATTTTAGGCTATTCCACTATGGCAGGCTTCACAGGGGGAGGCGGACTGGGCGCTATTGCCGTAAATTATGGCTTTTACAGATACAACACTCCTGTAATGCTCATGAACGTGGTATTCCTTGTTATTATAGTTCAGATTTTTCAGGCAATATGCCTCAGAGCAACAAGAGCAACAGATAAAAGAATAAAATAATACAAAAAATTTTAAAGAAAAGAGGATTTTAAAATGAAAAAATTTTTAACCATTTTAGGCACAGGCTTGCTTACAGCATTACTTATTTCAGGCTGTTCATCACAGACGGCAGACAACGGCAAAGACTCAACAATTACCGTTGCGGCAACCCCCTCACCTCACGCAGAGATACTTAACGCCGCTAAAGATGTTTTGTCAAAACAGAGAATTACACTTGAGGTTAAGGAATTTAACGACTATGTGCTTCCCAACAATGCTACGGAAAGCGGAGAGGTTGATGCAAACTATTTCCAGCATAAGCCCTATTTAGATGACTTTAACGAAAAGAACGGTTCACACCTTGTTTCCGTTGCCGCAATACACTATGAGCCTTTCGGCATTTATGCGGGAAAAACAGCCTCTATTGACGAGCTTCCCGACGGAGCTAAAATATCTGTTCCAAACGACACCACAAACGAAGCAAGGGCACTTCTTTTACTTGAAGAGCAGGGACTTATTAAACTTAAAGAAGGCGCAGGTCTTTCCGCAACAAAACTTGATATTGTTGAAAATCCAAAAAATTTAGACATACAGGAAATCGAAGCCGCACAGCTTGCCAGAACACTTCAAGACGTTGACCTTGCCGTTATAAACGGAAATTATGCCCTTCAGGCAGATTTAAATGTATCAGACGCTCTTGCTACGGAAACACAGGATTCCGAAGCCGCTCAAACATATGCAAACATTATTGCCGTTAAGGAAGGAAACGAAAACAACGAAAATGTACAGGCTCTTGTAGCGGCACTTGAAAGTGACGAGGTAAAACAATTTATTGAAGAAAATTACAATGGAGCTGTAGTTCCAATGTTTTAATTAATAAAATAATAAAAGGGTTCAGAAGAAATTATTTCTTTTGAACTCTATATTTTTATACATTTTTCATTTTCTTTGTGTATATAACAGCCGCAGTAAATGCCGAAACAGGCACCGTATAAATAATAGCCATACTTCCCGCCACTCCCTGTATTATCTCAATACATATCTTAAGCAGATTTATATTGTATATGTAAGGATAATTGTAGGCATAAAGAGTCACTATCATATTTATTGATGAGCCTGCAAAGGCAAGTATAAGAGTATTTGTCATTGTACCCATAGCGTCCTTACCTACATTCATACCCGATTTAAAAAGCTGTTTTTTAGTAAGCCTTCCGTTCTGTCTGTAAATTTCTTCACTTGCAGAGGCAATAGACATAGCCACGTCCATAACAGCTCCCAAAGACGCAATAAGTATTCCCGAAAACAGCAGCTCCTCCGGCTTTATAGGTGTATTTGACGCAAGAAAAACAAGCTCGTCTATTTCACCTACATTATACCCCGTAATATCAGTCATTTTACAAAATATATACGCAAACACACCTGCCATAACAACTCCCGCAACAGTACCTATGACAGCCACTAAAGCCTTGTAGGTTTTTCCTCCCACAAGCACCATAGTTACACAGGTCGTAGCCGCAGATGCGGCAACGGCAGCAAGAAAAGGTGAAAATCCCCTGTACACAAGAGGCAGATACACATAAAAAATCATTATAAATGTAAATACAAGCCCCAGTATTGACAATATTCCCTTTTTGCCGCCAATTATAAATATGCTTAAAAAGAACAATCCTATTATTGCATATATAGGTATGGCTCTGTAATATCCCGCCACATTAACAGTGTAGCTTCCGTTATATTCACTTATACTTACAAGCACATTCATACCCGGCACACAGTCAGCTCCGTATAAATAAGAGGAGTTGCTTTTTGCTTCAAATTCACGTCCCTTGTATTCTCCGCTTAAAACCTTAATAATGACCTCCTGCTGTCCTATTCTTGAACCGTCTTCTATAATATTATCCTTTGTTACCTGCACCACCTGAGCCTTTGCATAAGTTTTCCCCTCACTGTTTACAAGAGGTGTAAACGTAATATCATTCAGCTTTATTACAGCTCCTATTAACAATATCCCAATTACGGCAATTATGATTTTCTTAAACATATTTATTCTCCTTTTACCTTAAAACTACAGCTTATTATAGTACTGTTTTATGTAAAGTCAATAGTATTTACAAAAACTATTTATAAATTTTACAAAAACTAGATAGAATAATTTTTCTTAATA
>JAUNPM010000115.1 GCA_030536675.1 Clostridia bacterium
TTTCTGCGTGTCGATAAAGTCGACACGCTTGCAAGAAATGCTTGCATTTCTTGCAATATGTTAAGGTAGGGACCAGCCGTGTAGTTTGCGTTCTTGCTATGCAAGTACACAAACTAGTCCCCGTCCTCGGTCGGGCAAAGCTCGACCTGCGGATTAAAGTCTGCGACGCTTTTTGAATTACGGTGTCGTAAGAAATTTAATTTTTCTTAAAAAATTTAGTTTTTTGACATTCTGAAACCGAGGGCTTTTTTTTCCCTCGGTTTGTTTTTACATATTTAATAATTCGTCATATGTCAATGTGGTTTTTTCGTTATCAAGAGTTAAAATATAATTTTTGACCTTTCGTATAATTGAGTCATATTTACATTCAATTATCTCATTTCCGTTTCTATCAACAATACCGTATTTGCCGTTGCCCTGTTTTCCCGAAACCTTTTCCTCATAGCTTGTGCTGCCCTTTTTGACAATAGCTAAATTGTTGTAAAATGAAAAGGTGTCATTTTCGTATATAGGCTCAATAAGTACGTTTAAATCACTGTCGGCAAGTCCCGTAACTGTTATATAGCCCTTTGTATATTTCTCTGTTTCGGAATCATATTTCAAACAGCTTTTGTAATTCTTTATATAATATGTACCTGTAATTGAGCTTTTTGAAATAATGCCTGGAAGCGTGGATACATATTCAAGGGTACCCTCATCTGTTAAAACATAGTAGTCATAGGTGTTTTCTGAATTAAGCTTACCTGCCAGCAGCCTGCCGTCATCGGTATATAAAATTGACTGATACTCAACGGGAATGACAAGCTCCATATTTTTGTTGTAAGCGCCTTCTTTGTTATTAAATTCATTTGCTCCGTAATTGCCTGTTATTACATAGCCGTTTTCGCAGTAATCAGTATTAATGTAGTCATAATTTGATTTAAGAAAATTTTCTCCGCTTATATTTATAATTGTCCATCTGCCTTTACTCTTTTGAACGGCAAATTTGTTCCAGCCCGGAAGTATTTTTATATCCTTATAAACATAGTCCATAACAACAGTGCCGTTTTTATCCACAATACCTTTGTTGCCGTTTATATCCGTTGATATATTATATTTTGATACGTTGCTTCTGTCATCTGTCCAATCTATAACATCAACGCTTGAAGCAGCCAATACATTTGATGAAAACATTACTGTGGCTATCAGTGATGTTGTTATTTTTTTTAAATACATTTTAAGACCTCCTCTGCATTATCTTTATGCATTGTTATTAATATAAGTATATTATTTAATAATTAATAAACAATGGCATAAAAATTAAAAATTAATGAAAATTGTCTAAAAAATGAATATTAGGCAGTATAGACCATAAATTTTTTTAATTTAATTGAAATTTTTAATAAATTGTGGTATATTTATTCTAATTAATGCTTATACAGGGACAGGAGTACAAAAATGAATTACAGAGAAAAGCTTAAGGACTGCAAAAGAGTTGTCGTAAAGGTTGGGACAACTTCACTTACATATAAAAACGGTAAATTTAATTTAAAGAAAATAGACAGCTTGTCAAGGATACTGACTGATTTGACAAACAGGGGAATTGAGGTGGTGCTTGTGTCATCGGGCGCTATTGCAATAGGTGCGGAAAAGCTGGGACTGAGTGAAAGACCACGAGATGTAATAGGAAAGCAGGCTGCATCGGCTGTTGGGCAGGCTATGCTTATGCAGATGTATGAGAAATTTTTCAGTGAATATAATCAGAAGATCGCACAGGTGCTTTTGACTAAGCCTGTGTTTGACGCAGAGGTAAAAAAAAGAAATGCCAGCAACACAATAAACAGGCTTCTTGAAATGGACGTTATACCCATAGTAAATGAAAATGATACAATAGCTACAGA
This sequence comes from Clostridia bacterium, assembly GCA_030536675.1. GTDB lineage: Bacteria > Bacillota > Clostridia > Lachnospirales > CAG-274 > Gallispira. The sequence goes on from JAUNPM010000115.1 coordinate 1,881, forward strand.
TGAGCTTAATGAATTTTCGGACAATGATACACTTTCTTCTTATGTTGCGGCTTTAATAAAAAGTGATTTGCTTATTATACTTTCTGATATAGACGGAATGTATACGGCAGATCCAAATAAAAATGAAAATGCGGAAATGATAGATACCGTACCAAACATTACAGATGAAATATATTCTCTTGCGGGAGGTTCAGCATCAGCCTTGGGAACGGGAGGAATGGTTACTAAGGTAAAGGCTGCGGATTTCCTAAGAAAGAAAAATGTAAGTATGGTTATCGCATCGGGAGAAAATCCAAATATAGTGTATGATATATTGGAAGGCAAAAAGGTGGGCACTCTTTTTGTAGGCGGAAATATTTTGTAAAATATGTTTTAAGGTGTATGGAAGGTGATAGGCTTGGACAAAGGGGAAATAAGAAAGAAATACAAGGAAATAAGAAAACACCTTAAGGGAAATATATGTGACAAATTTTATGAAAATGAAATGTATTTAAATTCCGAGCAAATATTTACATTTGTAAATTACGGAAGTGAAATAGGTACAAAAGAGCTTATTAAAAGAGCACTTAAGGATAATAAAAGGGTTGCCGTACCATATATGACGGGCAAAGAGCACGAAATGATTTTTATTGAAATAAATTCCCTTGAGGAGCTTAAAGAAAATAAAATAGGTATTCCCGAGCCTGATTATAATGAAAGCAAAATCTCAAAATCAAATTGCAATACCCTTGTTATTGTGCCGGGGCTTGCATTTGACAGGGAATTTTACAGGGTAGGCTACGGCGGTGGATTTTATGACAAGTATTTAAGTGAAAATGAATACGGCTGTGCTGTGGGAGTGTGTTTTAATGAACAGATAACAGACAGTTTGCCAAGAGAGAAAACAGACAAATGTGTTGACGCAGTAGTGACGGAAAATAAAATAATAATTAATGGGAGGAAAAAAATGAAAAGCGTAATTGAAATGTGTGAAAGTGCCAAATCAGCAAAAAGAACGGTTGCAAATATGACAACAGGTGAGAAGAACAATGTACTTGTGAAGGCTGCCGAGGCATTGAGAAATAACTACAGTGAAATATTAAAGGCAAATGAAGTTGACCTTGAAAACGGCAAAAATGCAGGCTTAAAAGGCTCAATAATCGACAGGCTTGCTTTAAGCAAGGAAAGAATATATGATATGGCAGAGGGACTTGAAGCAATAGCAAAGCTGCCTGATCCTATTGGTGATTATATAAGTATGAAAACACTGCCAAACGGACTTACCGTAGGGCAGAAAAGAGTGCCTATGGGTGTTATCGGTATTATATATGAGGCAAGACCTAACGTTACGGACTTTGCATAAAGGCCGGAAGCGCAGTTATATTAAGAGGAGGAAAAGAAGCAATAAATTCAAATAAGGCAACTGTGAGTGTGTTTAAAAAAGTCATTTATGAGCTTGGCATAAATGAGGACATTGTTCAGCTTGTGGAGGATACCTCAAGAGAAAGTGCAAATCAAATGATGAAAATGAACGGATACATTGATCTGCTCATACCAAGAGGCGGTGCAGGGCTTATACAGGCTGTTGTTAAAAATTCAACCGTTCCCGTTATTGAAACAGGTGTAGGCAACTGCCACGTGTTTGTTGATGAAAGCGCAAACATTGAAAATGCCGTTAATATAATTGTAAATGCAAAGGCACAAAGACCGGGAGTTTGTAATGCTGCTGAAACCTTGCTTGTGCACAAAAATATTGCCGAAAGGTATCTGCCTTTGGCTGTAAATGCCTTAAGAGAGCAGTCTGTTGAAATAAGAGGCGATGAAAAAGTAAAGGCAATAATAGGAGATGTTGTTGACGCATCGGAAGAGGACTGGGCGACCGAATATTTAGATAAAATACTTGCCGTAAGGGTCGTGGAAAATATTGATGAGGCTATAGAGCATATTATAAAGTATTCAACGGGACATTCAGAATGTATTGTAAGTGAGGATTATACAAATACTCAAAGATTTTTACAGGAAATAGATTCAGCTGCCGTATATGTAAATGCTTCAACAAGATTTACTGACGGAAATGAATTTGGATTTGGTGCGGAGATCGGCATAAGCACACAGAAGCTTCACGCAAGAGGACCTATGGGCTTAAGAGAAATAACCACTTCCAAATATGTCATATACGGCAATGGACAAATAAGAAAGTGATATTATGAAATATAAAAATATTGAAGAGGGAATATTTCTAAAACGCAACAACAGATTTATTGCCGAAGTCAAAATAAAGGGCAAGACTGAAATCTGTCACGTTAAAAATACGGGCAGGTGCAGAGAGCTTTTGATAGAGGGCACAAAGGTGTATCTTGAACCCAGTGACAATGAAAAGAGAAAGACGGGATTTTCTCTTGTAACAGTGGATAAATGCGGCAGACTTATTAATATGGATTCTCAAATGCCAAATAAGGTCGTGGAGGAAGCTGTTGAAAGGGGTAAATTATTTGAAAATGCTACCCTTTTTAAAAGAGAGTATAAATACGGAAGGTCACGTTTTGATTTTTATATGGAAAGGGAATGTGAAAGAGCTTTTATTGAAGTAAAGGGCGTTACACTTGAAAACAACAATATAGTAAGTTTTCCCGATGCACCAAGTGAAAGAGCCGTTAAGCATATAAAGGAGCTTGAAAAAGCCGTAAGTGAAGGATACAAGGCTTATATATTGTTTGTTGTGCAAATGAGCAATGTTAATTATTTTGTGCCAAACAGTGAAAATCACAGGGAATTTGCCGAGGAGCTTAAAAGGGCGGCAGAGCTTGGAGTAAATGTAATTGCTTATGATTGCAGAGTAACAAAAGATGAAGTGGTTTTGGGTAAGGAAGTTAATGTTTGCCTTAAGAATGAATAAAATAATATGGCAGAGGGCGATTTGTATGTCTATATGAGATAGGTATATTATATAATATACCGAGGTGAGAATATGAAAGACGACTGTGCTGTAAGACTTATAGGCAAGGAAGTAATAAATGTGAAGGACGGCAGCAGAATAGGGCGTATATCAGACGTATGTGCAGATGTAAAAAGCGGAACGATATGCACTCTTATTATACCGTCTGTAAAGGGATTTTTTTCTTTTTTCGGCAAAAAGAAGGAATATTTTGTAAATTGGTGTAATGTTGTGAAGGTAGGAAAGGATATTGTGCTTATTGACACGGACTTGAGAGGCTGTGTCAGAATATGCGAAGAATAAAAAGAAAGGTATATTATGCAAGTATTTTTGCTTTAAGGTTGGTATTAAATTATGCTGGATAAAAATGAATTAAAGGTACAGCTTTTAAATATAATTGACCGTAATGAAATTGAAGGTGCGGTAATAAGTTCTCCGTTAAAAAAAAGCAGTGATATAACCAAAATAAAAATAGAGCCTGTTATGTTAAAGGGAAAGCTAAAATACAGGTTTGCTTATTATGAGGGACAGAAGGTCATACATAAGATAGATCGTGAAAATGTATTTGATAAAATCATTGCGGTAATGGAAGAGGGCTTTAAGCAATGCAGTATAACGGCAAACAAGCATTGCACCGTGCTTATGAATAAGAAAAGGCTGTTTTCCCTAACAGTAGTTAAATAAAATATTAATAAAAAAGCTGTTTCGATAAGTCATAACAAGGTTAAAAACTATATTATAGGTGAAAATGAATATGTAGAGTGGATGTATCTGCTGGGAATTATGGACAAAGACGGCGTAGTGCTTAAGCACAGGCAGAAAAAGTTTAGGCAGATAAATAA
>JAUNPM010000116.1 GCA_030536675.1 Clostridia bacterium
TAGGTAATAAAAATTTAAATTTTATTGATATCAAATATTTTATTATATTACATATAATTTATTCGATTGGAGGAAGATATAATGGGCACAAAGAAAGAATATACATTTCTTAATTTTGCTATAGAAGTACTTCAGAAATCTAAACAGCCACTTACGGTTAAGGAAATATGGCACGAGGGAAAATTAATGGGTTTAGCAGATAAAATAGGTTCACAAGGAAAGACTCCTGAAAAAACACTAGGAGCACGAATTTATATTGAGATTAGAGATAATGAAAAGACTCCGTTTATAAAGGTTTCGAAAAGACCTGTTAAGTTCTTTTTAAAAGAATTTGGTGAAATAAATCTGCCGGAAGAAACTACAAGTGTAATAAAAGAAAGAAACTACAACGAAATTGACCTTCATAAACTTTTATCTTCATTTGTATATGGAAATCCTGAGTTTGCTTGTTTAACAAAAACTATTCATCATGCAAAATCTCCAAAAGAAAAGGTGGGATACAATAAATGGCTTCATCCGGATATTGTGGGTGTTCATTTTCCGTATGATGATTATTCTCAAGAGGTAGTGAATTTACAAACACAGTTAGGGTATCAAAAGCATAAGATTTTTTCTTTTGAAATAAAAAAGGAGCTTAATTTTTCAAATTTGAGAGAATGTTATTTTCAGGCTGTATCAAATTCAAGTTGGGCTAATGAAGGATATTTGGTTGCATATGATGTATGTGATGATGATGATTTTTTATCTGAGTTAAGAAGGTTAAATAATGCGTTCGGAATAGGAATTATAAAGCTAAATGCAGAAAATGTTAGTCAAAGTGAGGTGTTATTTCAATCAAAAATTTTGGAGGTTTTGGATTGGGATACGATTGATAGATTGTCGGATAATACAGATTTTTTGAACTTTCTGAAAGAAATAACTTCCACACAACAAAGTAATAAACAGAAAAAAGTTTATGATGATGTATTTGATAGTGATGAGGCGTGTAGGGAATATGCTCAAAAAAAGCATATTTTATAGGTGCTTTGTTTTGTAATTTTGAGCTTACTTATCAGTTAAATATTTATTATAAAATAACACAAAAAGACACCTTTCAGAATCATATGTCTTCTCTGAAAGGTGTTTTTTAATTGGGTTATTTTATTCTTCAACCTTAGTTGTCCAGCCCATATCATCAGGGAGCTTACCCCACTGGATACCTGTAAGAGTATCATAAAGTTTATGAGTAACCTCGCCTATTTTGCCGTCATTTATAATGCAAACATCATCTTCATAACGAAGCTCACCTACAGGAGAAATAACAGCGGCTGTACCTGTACCGAATACTTCTTCAAGCTTGCCTTCCTTAGACGCTTTTATAATGTCTGCAATAGGAAGTCTTTCTTCTGATACGGTATATCCCCATTTCTTTAAAAGCTCGATACATGACCTTCTTGTTACACCCGGAAGTACGGTACCTATTGTAGGAGCAGTGTAAATTGTGCCGTCAATTTTAAAGAAACAGTTCATTGAACCTACTTCTTCAACATATTTTCTTTCAACACCGTCAAGCCACAAAACCTGCTCATAGCCTAAGTCGTGACCTTTTACCTGTGCCGCAAGAGAAGCAGCATAGTTACCGCCGCACTTAGTGAAGCCTGTTAAGCCCGGAGCTGCTCTTACATATTCGTCTTCAACATAAATTTTAACAGGGTTAATGCCTGTGGAATAATAAGCGCCTACAGGTGAAGTAATAATAATAAATTTATATTCATTTGAAGGTCTTACGCCTAAATGAGGCTCAGTTGCAATAACAAAAGGTCTTAAATAAAGTGATGTGCCTTCTGCTGAAGGGACCCAGTCCTTTTCTGTTGCAACAAGTGCTTTGCAGGCTTGTACAAAATCTTCCTCGGGAACGGCAGGTATGCACATTCTCTTGTTTGTGTTTATCATTCTCTGTGCATTTTTTTCGGGTCTGAAAAGCTGAATTGAGCCGTCAGGAGTTCTGTATGCCTTTAAGCCTTCAAAGGATTCCTGTGCATAGTGGAATACCATAGCGGCAGGATCAAGTGCAATAGGTCCGTAGGGAACTATTCTTGCATCGTGCCAGCCCTGTCCTTCAGTATAGTCCATAACAAACATATTGTCAGTGTAATAAATACCAAAGCCTAAATTGTTTTGATCGGGTTTCTGCTTTGGATTTTTAGATAAATCGTACTTAATATTAAGCATAATATTATTACCTCTTTTCTGAATAAATATCTTATATTGCATTATAAATCTTTTTGTATAAAAATTCAATATATTTTATAAAAAAAATGAAATTTTTACTAATAAAAAAATCAATTAATAATCGGTTGAAATTTCTCCGCCTGTTTTTTGAGCCAGAAGCTGTAATTTTTCATAGCTTTTATAAATACTATCTTTTTCGGCAATTTTGTTTGTGTAAAGATTATATTTTTTCCTGTATTTAAAAGGGGCAAGAGATAGTGTGACGGCATTTGCTCCCGATAAAATTCCTTTCTCAACGCCTTTTTTATGTATAAAGTCAAGAGAGTAGTGTGAAAAAATAATGGCTTTTGGCAACATTATTCTTAAAATTGATATTACTTTAAATACAAGCTCTGCATCTCCCGATGATTCATTTGCAAAAACCGTATCTTTATGTGGAATAAAGGGCATTACCGTTACGGATCTGGGAGCAAGGTCATAAATGTATAAAATATCATCTGCAATATTTTCAAGGGTTTGATAGGGAAAGCCTACCGTTAAGCCGCAGCCTGTGTAAAGCTTTGATTGGCGTATATTTTTAATGGAATTTAAACGGTTAAAAAGGCTCACATCGTCTGAATGAAGCATATTAAAGTGTTCCAGAGTGTGGCTTTCGTGGTGAAGTATGTATCCTTTAAGCCCTGCTTCATAAAAGCTCTTGTAGGATTCATAGCTTCGTTCACCCATTGAAAGAGTAAGAGAGGGGTCTTTAAAATCTCGCCTTATTGCTTTTATTATTTCCACAATACGCTCATTGCTGTAAAAGCTGTCATCTCCTCCCTGTAATATGTAAGAATTTATGCCAAAATCTTTGCCTGTTTTAAAGCAGCTTAAAATTTCCTGTTTTGAAAGGCGGTATCGGCTGCAGTTTGCGTTATTTACATTTAAGCCGCAGAAATAACAGCTGTTTTTGCAGTAATTTGTAAATTCTATAAGACCTTTTAAATAAATTTTGTTCCCAAAGGAAGAAATGGCATTTTCACGTGCCATTTCTGAAAGTCCTGTATTATATTTTGGGTTTGCAAGCACTGTTTGAAGATTGTGCCTGTTAAAAAGTCCGTCAATTAAAATTGAAGAGTCTGTAAGAAAGTGCATACAATCACCTTAATAAATTATTTTGATAAAAGCTCTATACCTTTATTGATCCTTGATATTGTATCCTCTTTTCCTAAAAGCTCAGCAAGCTCGCTTGCGCCGCAGGGAGAAGTAGGCTCTCCTGAAAGTGCGGTTCTTACAGGCCAGAGCATTTGACCGTTTTTGATACCCATTTCTTTTATTAGCTCTGTCATTTTGCCGTATATTACGTCATTATTCCAGTCCTTTTGCTCTATGCTTTCAATAACAGGAAGCACTGCCTTGAGATTATTAAGGCATATTTCCTCTGTGGTCTTCATTTTTTTGTGAACATAAAGGTCTGTTGAGTACTCGGGAAGGTTGTCTATAAAGCTAACCATTTTATCAATGTCCTTAAGTGTACCTATTCTTGTTTGAACATATTTTGCTACCTTTTTCAAATCAATATCTGTTCTTTTTATTGCTGATTTTAATTCGTCCTCTGCCCATTCATAAAATTCATCAAAGTCCATTTTCTTAATGTATTCGCCGTTCATCCACGTAAGTTTTTCAATATCGAAAATGGCAGGTGATTTTGAAAGCCCCTTAATGCTGAATTCCTTTATAAGCTCATCCATTGTAAATATTTCCTGATTAATTGAAGGTGACCAGCCTAAAAGGGCAATGTAATTTACAATTGCGGCAGGAAGATAGCCTTTTGCAACAAGGTCTTGGAAAGAAGCGTCACCGTTTCTTTTTGAAAGCTTGTTGTGCTTATCCTTCATAACAGCGGGAAGATGAACGTATTTGGGTATTTCCCAGCCGAAGGCTTCATAAAGAAGATTATATTTAGGTGTTGATGAAAGATATTCCGCACCTCTGACAACGTGAGTTATATTCATTGCGTGATCGTCAATTACATTTGCAAAGTTATAGGTAGGGTATCCGTCGGACTTAATAAGTATCTGGTCTTCAAGCTCTGAATTATCAACTGTAATATCACCGTAAACTTCATCGTGAAATGTGGTTTTACCCTCTTTAATTTTTTGTCTTATAACGTAAGGAACACCGTTTTTAAGATTATTTTCTATTTCCTCTTTTGAAAGATTAAGGCAATGTCTGTCATATTTTGTAACGGCTTCGTGACTTGTTTCCGTTTTAAGGGAGTCAAGCCTTTCTTTTGTACAGAAGCAATAATATGCTTCACCTTTTTCAATAAGCTGAAGAGCATATTTAATGTAATCGTTTTTTCTTTCGCTTTGAATATAAGGACCGTAATCGCCGCCTATGTCGGGACCTTCATCGTGAGGCATTTTTGCTGCCTTAAGAGTTTGGTATATTACATCTGTTGCGCCTTCAACAAATCTTTCCTGATCCGTATCTTCAATTCTCAATATAAAGGAACCGCCCTGACTTTTTGCAATTAAAAATTCGTAAAGTGCTGTTCTTAAGTTACCTATGTGCATATAGCCTGTGGGGCTTGGTGCAAATCTTGTTCTTATCATTTTTATATCCTCCTTAGTTTTGTGCTTGTGTAGTTTGGGCATCGCCGCCGTATGCTCTTGCAGAAGTAAGAGAAGTTTTTTGAGAAACTATTCTTTCAAGTATACCCGAATAATTTGCTTTTTGTATATCCTCCTGCCCAAGATTATAAAGCTGCTGCTTGACTGTCATAAGCTCTGATGCATAGTCAAGCATTGAATCTGCTATATAGCCTTTTAATACGGGGCTTTCGGCGTCATTTATATTTGTAATGTAATCATTAAGATTGTTAAGCTCATCTTCAGTTGCGGAAGCCTCTTCAAATACATTTTGGCACAGCTTTATTGAGTTGTCAACTGTTGTTAAAATGCTTTCGGAATATGAAGCGTATATATCGTTGACTTGGGATCTGTTTTGCATACCGTATATAAGTCCGACAACTGTAACAAGTATAAATATAATAAGCGTCATTTTTATGTTTTTGTTCATTATGTTACCTCTCTTTAAATGTAAATGTAAAAAAATTGTCTTTACCATTTTACAACAAATAAAGGTTGTTGTCAATTTCAATGGATTATTTATATAAAATTTTTAAGAAAATATTAGAACTTGAAAAGTTTAATGTGATATGATATCATAAATTCAAGAATAACAGAGGATATTATTTAAAATCAAGGATAGTATAAATTACATTTAAGGTGCTGCGGGCGGAGGATATGTATATGAATAAACTTAAATCAATAGAAGAGGAAATAAGTAAGGTCGTAATAGGCAAGGAAAA
>JAUNPM010000117.1 GCA_030536675.1 Clostridia bacterium
ACAGCTTGTTTGCGGAAAACTTGGTAGTTCCTTCCTTAGCTAACTGCAAGAAATGCAATCATTTCTTGCAAGCGTGTCGATTTTATCGACACGCAAAAAGAAGCCGAAAAACGGCTTCTTGATTGTTATAACCAAAATAAAATAAAAACCAATATAAAAATCTATAAAAATATAAAAATCTATGTTAAAGTTAAATTATTACTTACTGATTATAAACGAACTACATTTGCGGCCTGTGGACCCTTAGCACCGTCAACAACGTCGAATTCGACCTTCTGACCTTCTTCTAATGTCTTGTAGCCGTCTGATTTAATTGCAGAGAAGTGAACGAATACATCGTTGCCGCCTTCAGCGGAAATAAAACCAAAACCTTTCTCAGCATTAAACCATTTAACTGTTCCTTGCATCATTTAACAGTTCCTCCTAAAAAAATAAAAAATAAAAATTACATAGCCGTCAACAATAGGTTTCCGACTATGTTTAAAGCATAACATATTTAACAATAAAAGTCAAACGATTTTTTCAATTTTTTATAAACATTGTACTGATTTTTTTGTCAATAATGTAAATAAAATGACACGAAAAACATATATTTTACATAAGTGTTATTCTGTTATATAGTCTGCAAGCTCGCTTTTGGGGAATATGAGAACCATTGTTGTGCCTTTACCGAGAGTGCTGTAAACTTTAATACTTCCGTTATGAGCATCCATAATTTCCTTAACAATGGCAAGTCCCAGTCCGTTGCCGCCCATTGCTCGGCTGCGTGCCTTGTCAACTCTGTAAAATCTGTCAAATATTCTGTCAAGAGCTTCCTTTGGCATTCCTATACCGTTATCCTGTATTTCAAGATGATAGTACTTGCCTGTTTCTTTAAGGCGGATATTTATTGTTGCGCCCTTGTCGCTGTATTTCATTGCATTTGACATTATGTTTGTTATTACCTGATTTATCCTGCCGGGGTCGGCATAAATAAACATAGGCTTTTCGGGAGGATCAAAAACTATATTTTGCTCTTTGTTTTCAGCTACTATTAGATTTTGTCTACAGCAGCCGGAAACAAGTGATACAAGGTTTACATCTTCCATATTAAGCTGATTTACTTTTGTATCAAATCTTGAAAGATCCAAAAGGTCATCTCTTAAAAGCTTCATTCTGTCTGCGGCAACGTTTATTTCACGCAAAAACTCCATTGCAACGGGTTTATCGTCAATTGCTCCGTCAATAAGAAGCTCGGCATAGCCTTTTATTGTGGTAAGGGGAGTGCCTATCTCGTGACTTACGTTTGCGACAAATTCCTGACGCATATTGTCAAGCTGTCTGTGCTTTGTTATGTCGTGGAGTACAACTATGATCCCTACGGGTTTGTCCTTGTTTTTTTTCTTTTTAATTGTGTAGGGCATAATTGCAACAGAAATATATTTATCGTCTTTGCCGTTTACAACGAGTTCTTTTACAGAGCCGGGCTTTATGTCGGATATATTTATGTTAAGCATATCAAGAAGCCACTTAAGTGAAATATTAACATCGTCTATATCAAGCATATCATAGGAGGAACGGTTTATATGTATAAGCTGTCCGCCTTCGTCAAATGCCAGTATTCCGTCTGTCATATTATGGAGAACTATTTCAAGTTTGTTCCTTTGCTCTTCGCTTTCCTGTATTGTCTTTTTAAGCTCCTTTGACATTATATTGAAGCTTTTTGTAAGCTGACCTATTTCATCATTGCCTTTTACGGCAACCTTCTGATCAAGTCTGCCCTTTGCCATAAGGTTTGCATTTTTTGTGAGAACTGCTATGGGGGCTGTAATGGTATTAGCAAAAAGAATTCCCAGTATTGCAGTTACTATAAGGGCAAAAACTCCTGCAACAAATATTGTACGTGCCGTTTGCTGTATACTTTCTTCAATGGATTCGGAATCCATTTGTACATATACAATATACTGCACGTTATTATTGGCATCTTTGCAGGGATAGGAGTAACTCATTACGGTTTTTTCTTCGCCTATTGAATCTGTTATCTTGCTTTTTGCCAGAAAGCTTTCTTTACCGTTTAATGCCGATATGACAGCGGAATTTGTATATTGCTGAAAATCTTCTTCCGATACGGAAGAAGAGGCAATTGTTTCGCCGTCGGAATTAAGTATATTGGCGCTCATATTTTTTAATGTTGAGGTGACAATAGATAAATTTATAAGGCTGTCCTGAAAATATCTGCTGTCATATTGTTCTATGACCTGTTCTTCAATGTAAACGGCACATTGGCGAAGTTCCTCCGAAGCTTTTCTTTGTTCCCTTTTTTCAGTGCTGACTATAATAAATGTACCTGTAATTATCATAACTATAAAGACAAGTGACAGATACATAAATACAAGCCGCCAACGAATACTTTTCATACTTTATCCTCGTTAATTAAATGTAATGATTTATGAACTGAAATAATAGCCTATACCTCGTTTTGTTATAACATAGCGGGGTTTGCCGGGATCGTCTTCGATTTTTTCTCTAAGACGTCTTATTGTAACGTCAACAGCTCTTACATCTCCGAAATATTCATATCCCCATACTTTTTCAAGAAGAGTTTCTCTGTTAAATATCTGACCCTTTTGTGTTGCGAGAAATGTGAGAAGCTCAAATTCTCTCATTGTAAGGTTAATTGTTTCATTTCGTTTTGTAACTTCGTAGCGGTCAAAATCTATGGTAAGATCACCGAATTTTTGAACGCTTCCGCCCTCTGCGGGAATATCCTTGGCAGCACTGCGTCTTAAATGAGCCTTTACACGGGCAATAAGCTCTCTGTTGCCAAAGGGTTTTGTAACATAGTCATCGGCGCCCATTTCAAGACCTATTACCTTATCAACTTCATCTGCTCTTGCAGTGAGCATAATAATAGGTACATTGCTTTTTTCTCTTAGCTTGCGGCATACTTCATATCCGTCCATTTTGGGCATCATTATATCAAGGAGAACAAGATCGGGATTTTCGCTTAATGCAAGCTCCAAGCCTGTTTCTCCGTCTTCTGCCGTAATAACCTCATAGCCCTCTTTTTTAAGATTATAGGCAATTATATTAACTATGCTTGTTTCATCATCTACAACCAATACCTTTGCCATTAAAACACCTCCTATTTCCATATATAATAATTATAGCATTTTTGGGGAATTTATCAAGTGTTGATTGATATTATTCCTTAAATATGTTAAAATAATACCAATAACAGCAAAGGAGTTTAGATATGCAGCTTCCGAAGAATGTAGTATTTATTTTAAATGAATTATATAAAAGAGGATATGAAGGATATATTGTGGGAGGTTGCGTGAGAGATTATCTTATGGGAATAAAACCTCACGATTATGACATAACAACATCTGCTCTTCCGGAAGAGGTAAAACAAATATTTTCTCATACGGCGGATACAGGTATACAGCACGGCACGGTCACTGTAATAATAGATAAAGTGGGCTATGAAATAACAACATACAGAATCGACGGAGAATATAAGGACAACAGACATCCTGAAGAGGTTATTTTTACGGACAGGCTGACGGGAGATCTGTCGAGAAGAGATTTTACCATAAATGCTATAGCATATAATAATATCAAAGGTTATGTTGACCTTTTCGGAGGAATGGAGGATATTAAAAACAGGATAATAAGAGGAGTAGGAGAACCTGATAAAAGATTTAAAGAGGACGCACTTAGAATGATGAGAGCTGTGAGATTTTCTGCACAGCTTGATTTCTCCATAGAAGAAAATACAATGAAGGCTTTAAAGGAAAATGCAGGTCTTATTGAAAATATAAGCATTGAAAGAATAAGAGAAGAATTTTTTAAGCTTATTATGTCGGATCACAATGAAAGGCTTCAAATTCTTTTGGAATCGGGTATGACAGAGTATTTTTTGCCTGAAATAATAGGTAAGGATATTGATTACGGCAAAATAAATAATTTGAGTTATGACATTGTTGTAAGGCTTTCTTATATTTTAAAAGATGTGGACAGTTTGCAGGTAAGTAAAATAATGAAAAGGTTTAAAGCTGACAATAAAAGCATAAATGCGGTTTCACTTGTTTCAAAGCTGAGGGAGTATGAAATTTCGGATCTGTATTCAATGAGAAAATTGATTTCAAAGGCGGGGGAAAATACCAAAAGAGTTATAGAAATAATATGTGCAATAAATGGAAGCTCATATGAAAATTGTATTGAAATGTTTAACAGTGTTAAAAACGACTGCTGTTCCCTTAAAGAGCTGGCAATAGGAGGCAGTGATTTAATTAATATAGGTATAAAAGGTAAAGCAATAGGCGAAAATCTTGACAGAGCTCTTGATTATGTTATGGCTGAACCGTGGAAAAATGAAAGAGAAGTACTTATTAAATATATTAAGGGGGAATTTTAATGGCAACGGTATTAATAACAGGGGCAAGCAGCGGTATCGGAAGGGATATGGCTGTGTTGTTTGCCGAAAAGGGGTATAATCTTATTCTTGTGGCAAGAAATGAGGCTAAATTAAAAGAGCTTGCGGCAAGACTTAATACACAGGTTACAATTATACCTATGGATCTGAGTGAAAGAAAGAATTGTTATAAATTACACTCAATAGCAAGAAATATTGATATACTTATAAATAATGCGGGCTTTGGCGACTGGGGAGAGTTTTATTATACAAGCCTTCATAAAGAGCTTAATATGATCGACCTTAATATATCGGCACTTCATATATTGACTAAGCTGTATTTAAGGGATTTTGTAAAAAAGAACAGAGGGTATATATTAAATGTGGCTTCTCTTGCAGCTTTTGCTTCGGGTCCTCTTATGGCAACTTATTATGCCACAAAGGCATACGTATTTAAACTTACAACGGCAATAAATGAGGAATTGAGAGCAAGGCGCTCAAAGGTGCATATTTCGGTATTTTGTCCCGGACCTGTGGACACGGGATTTAATGAAAGGGCAGGGGTGAGCTTTTCTGTTAAGCCCTTAAGCAGTATGGAGGCTGCAAAAAGAGCTTTGTGGGGAATGTTTTTAAAGAAAATGGTTATTATACCTGACTGCACAAATTGGCTTGCGGCGGTTTTGTGTAAAATTATGCCTTTAAGATTGGTGCTTATGGTATGCAGTCATATTCAGAGGAAAAAAGAAAAATAAAATATAATAGAAATTGCTGTCGCATTAAGACTAAAGAAAAAGGCTGTTTCAAAAAATGAGTCGATATCACAAAATGCTTTGCGGCAGCTTTTTTATTGTTAAGAAATAAAATTTACAATTTGTTTAAATTTATTGACTTTGATTTTTTACAATGTTATAATGGATTTGTGCCTCGTAATGTGGGGCATTTATTATGAATATATTTTAAAGGAAGGTGAACATTTTTGGACAGTAGCAATGGACGAAGTTGGTCGAAAAATTTTAAATTTAACACACACAATTCAAAAATGTATTCACTTTATATAGTATAGCTATGCCCTGCTTGTTATACATTTTTGTTGTGTCTGTGTATAACAAGGAGGTAAA